>JAUHXX010000149.1 GCA_030426825.1 Bacteroidia bacterium
ATAACATTGGAGAAATTGATGGAGAGAGTTATATCTCATCTGCAGATGCTCTAATTTCAGATTCAGGGGAACGCTTTGATTATGTCTTAGCCAACCCACCATTCGGTAAAAAGTCAAGTACCACCATAACTAATGAAGAAGGAGAGCAACAAAAACAAGATTTAAGCTATAACCGTCAAGACTTTTGGGCAACCACCTCCAACAAGCAATTGAACTTCTTGCAGCATATTAAGAACATGCTCAAGATTAATGGAGAAGCCGCTGTTGTTTTACCAGATAACGTCCTCTTTGAAGGAGGTGCAGGAGAAGCGGTTAGAAAAGAGCTCTTAAAAACAACAGAGCTTCACACCATTCTCCGTTTACCAACAGGAATTTTCTACGCTCCTGGAGTAAAGGCAAATGTTTTATTCTTTGACAACAAACCTGCCTCAAAAGAAGCCTGGACAAAAGACGTTTGGATCTACGATTACAGAAACAACATCCACCACACGCCAAAAAAGAGCCCAATGCGTATGACGCATTTGCAAGAGTTCATAGATCTCTACAATCCAACAAACCGCAAAAAGCGAAAAGAAACTTGGAGCGAAGAAAACGAAGACGGTCGTTGGCGTAAATACTCTTATGATGAAATCATAGCAAGAGACAAAACTAACCTAGACATCTTCTGGATTAAAGACAAAAGCTTGGCAGATCTAGATAATTTACCTGATCCAGATGTTTTAGCAAATGAAATAGTGGAGAATATCCAATCTGCGCTCGAGGCATTTAAGGAAATTGGGGTTGTTTTAGAAGAATAGGATGATTTTACTAAGTAGCATGCCACCCCAAGTACTATTCATGATCCTATTTATTGGAGGATTGATCTTAATATTTGGAGTAATTAGACCTTTCATGAAAGGATATCGAGAGGGCATGTCGGAAGAGGCTAAAAATAATCACACTGGAATTAAAACCTACCGTACAGGAAAACAAATTGGCTTCAAAAACATTGCACTTGCAATTGCAATACTCATTGGTATTATTTGGGTTTACAGTTCTAATACAAATGACATTAACTCAAATCAACACACAGTTCACAACAGTGATGGTTCAACTTATACAAGAACAAATCCAAACTCTACAACTGACGATAATATTGGAAAAAACAGATCTGATATATTTTGGGGAGTTCTTGTGGTTGTTGGAGTAGGAATAATAGTCTATATGCGGATAAACAACCGCGATTAATTGTCATGATATGAAAGAACTTGGAGTATTAGAAAAAATTGAACCGAGAGAATATTGGGCTTCAGAAGCGTCCGATTTTACGCCTTGGTTAGCAGAAGAAAAGAATTTAGCACTACTTAGTAAGGCGATTGGGCTTGATTTAGAGCTCGAAGCGACTGAGAAAAATGTTGGGCCATTTAGAGCTGATATTTTGTGTAAAGAAACGACAACAGATCATTGGGTTCTTGTAGAAAATCAACTTGAGAAAACAAATCATACCCATCTAGGTCAATTACTTACTTATGCTGCCGGACTAAAAGCTGTTACTATTGTTTGGATTGCAAAACCTATAAGAGAAGAACATAGAGCTGCTTTAGATTGGTTAAATAACATTACTGATGATACATTTAATTTTTTCGGAATCGAAATAGAGCTATGGAAAATTGGCGATTCTGCAGCGGCTCCAAAATTCAATGTAGTTTCCAAGCCTAATGATTGGTCCAAACAAGTTTCGTCTGCAAAATCAACCTTAGATACTTCTGAACTTACTGAAAGTAAAGAGCTTCAATTCAATTTTTGGCAAGGATTTAGAGAGTACTGTGAGAACAAAACGGTTTCATTTAATCCGCAAAAACCAAGACCACAGCACTGGATGAATATTTCTGTAGGCAGGTCGGGTTTCCATCTTGCAGCAATTGCCTCTTTATGGAATGGTGAAAAAAACACCTATGACATCAATGAATTGCGTGCAGAACTTGTTCTAGTTGATAAGCATAAAAGTTCAACCCAATATATGCAGCTTTTGGCCGATAAAGATGAAATTGAAAATGAATTTGGAGAAGCTTTGAACTGGATTGAAAAGGAGGGAGTTACAATGAAAAAAGTCTTAATTACAAGAGATGCCGATCTAAAAAATGAAGATTTATGGGATGAGTATTTTGAGTGGCTTTCAGTTAAAATAGAATCTTTGAATAAAGTTTTTAGGGAAAGAATCAAGAACTTAGATTAACCCCTACTCCGAAACCACTTGAAAAACCATAGGCTTAAACGTGAGTTTACCACTACCGCCTAATTGAAAATTGCCGTCTTGTGTGCGGCGATTAAAAAAGAAGGCATAATAGCCATCTTCTAAGGGGTTTAACAAGGAGACTTGATAAATTTTTAAGTCGCGATTGGCGGCCTTGAGTGTTGTAGGGATTATTTGAAACTTTTTACCCAAATCGTCACTGTAAAAGGCTTGTAAGGTTTTGCCTTTGTTATTCAGTTTGATCAAACAACCGGGCACACTCGGGTTAGTTGACTTTCCTCTCACAAAAATTTGAGGGTCGTTTTTAGAAATAACAATGCCGGGAATTTCAGTTTTTTTAATTCTAATTCGTGAAAGTGATTTACCGATTGAAACGTAAGCTTTGCAAGGCAAAATGGTTTTGGCGTCTTCATCAGTTGATGCCTTTAGCAGTAATGATTCTTCTGCCATGCCTTCGTAAATTTCTTGACTAAAGGCGATACTTGAACTTAAAAAAATAAAGAAAAATAGCGTTTTCATATTGAATGTTTTGGTGTCTTAAAACTAATAAAAAAATGGAGCTACGCGAAACGCTCTCAGTGCGCCACCTCAATGTGACCTTTTCTCTTTTCATCAATCTTAGCTACTCAGGTAAAACCCTGACAATAAATGTCATGACAGGTGAAAAAAGCACGAATTTTTTTATTCTTCCTGTACTTTTGTCATATCTACAAAAGTACCAAAAAATCTAGCTGAAGGCTCTGCGTTAGGAAACCACTGCTTCCAAAGTTTATCATTTTCATAAATCATAAGTTCGGCCGCATGATTTCTCCATTTCATTACGAACTATACGGTCTCTCTAATGATTTATTTCAATTCAAAACTCTTCCAGAAGAATGGTGTTCGAATGTTGTGCTCTTGTTCAGGAGTTGAGGTTTGAATTAAAGTTCGGTTTAGAATAGAGCAAGACTTAAACGTGGGCATCAATAAGCATTCGTAAAAAATTCAATCGAAGTTGCCGTAAAAATCTGATTACTTTTTCAAGCCCAGGATACTGGTTTTTCTTGAAAAATATTGAAGATTTAGGTAACGAGATTTGACATTTTAGAATGCGTTTGTCGGCCCACTGATTTTTTTGGTTCTTTTTTCATCTAAGGAAAAAAGAATGAGGATAATAAAGAGACGATCGCTTTTTATTCATTCCAGTGGAAACAAGCAAAGCACCAACTTTTGCCGAATCCTCACAACAAAACCCCATCATTCCCAACTAAAATAATCCCCAGCTCCCCAAATTGTCTTAAATTCCGCCCTTCAAATGAAACACGCTATGAAAAGAAGCCTCATCATTATTATTATAAGCCTATTACCGGTTTTCAGTTTTTGTGCTGAAAAAGCAGATGCAATCATGGGAGTCTGGCTCACTGAAATAGCAGATGCAAAAATTGAGATTTACCGCAGTTCGGGCAAGTATTATGGCAAAGTGGTATGGATGGCTGAGCCGCTTAACAAAGAAGGTAAGCCTCAGTTAGATGAGCATAATCCGAACGAAAAAAAGAGAACGCAACCTATAATGAATATGGATATTTTGGTGGGCTTTGTGTATGACAATGATGGCGAATGGGATGGCGTGATTTATGACCCCAAAGATGGTGAATCGTACACTTGTAAATTGTGGGTTGAGGACGGTAATTTAAAAGTGAGGGGTTATTCTGGCTGGTTGTATAAAACAAAAACCTGGACGAAAGTTTAGCTCATAATTTTATTCACTGCCCAGCCCTGATTGCAGCGGCATTAACCCAGGATAAAAAATTGTTGCAACCACGGTTGAGCAGCGGTGGCGCGTAGCAAACCCCTGCGAAAGTTGTGGTTGCTATTTTTTAGTTGGGGAAATAAAGCTAAAAGCAGGAAAAGCTGGCCACAAAACCTATTTTATCACGATATTTATCGTTTCAAAAACGTTTTTAGTTTATTCTTTAACTAGATTAACCAACTGTTTGGTGCTAATTTAAACTATTAGCTAAATAATAGGGTCGTGAGATCATTGAGGATAACCGCTTGCCTTTAAAATAGACCAAGTCAATATCAATTCGTAGATTTGATTATCGATTAAATAAAATATGGGTTATGAGAATTTTAGTAGTTGTTTTTTCATTGTTAGTGATTGTCTCATGTAAAAAAGAAGGTTGTACTGATGGAATAGCGGTGAATTATGACAATGCCGCGAAAAAGGATGACGGTACTTGTTCTTATGAAAGCCAAGTTTCATTTTGGTTCAATCAAAGTATTTCTAGTTTATTCGTGAATTCATATGGAGTCACAACGCTTTATGTGTATATCAATGATGAATTGGTAGGAGATATTCCGGCAACGGATTGGAAAGTAGGCCCTGATTGCGGTGGTGATAATTTTACGGTTACACTAGATTTAGGTGCTACGCCTACAAAGACCATGGCTTATTTGGTTAACGACCAAAACGGCACGCAGCGGTTTGACGGTTCAATTCAGGCAGCGGCAAATGATTGTGAAAGCATTCAGCTGAAATATTGATTTAGTTAGGGTTGAATGTTGTGCAAGCCATTTAGAAATCGAACCATTCAATAGGCCGCTTATAGTTTACTTGTTCTCACTGCACTGCATGTATCCTCCGGAATGAAATACAGGAGGGGTTGGATAACTTAGCATAAGTTGACAAGCATTTTAATACTAGTAAAGTAGAATTAGGCCGAAAATTCCGAGTCCTACTGCCCATTGTACTAAAACCCAAATGGCTAATCCTTTTCTTCTTTTTTGTTTTTTAGTTCTTTCTTCAGGTGCTATTTTGTTTATACGTCTGATAAGAAGAATGGCTAGGATAAATGCTGTCAGATAAAAAGGGATTGCGGGATAAACAACAGCAATTGAGGCAGGTGCCGCCAAGATAAACATGACCATCATCCACCAAAACATGTTATTTTCTTTTTTTTCTTCCGGAGTTTTCTCAGGTTTTTCGTCATCTAATGTGAAATTCTTTTTTTGAGGGGTTGATGAGGTAGCCGATTTTTGTGGTTGAGAATTGTCTTCAGATTTGATAAGGGCAACTTCATCTTTAGAATGATCAGCATTGTTAGGAAAGGTAAAATCAAGAGGTGATGATTGGGTACCATGACCTTGTTCTTCTGATGTATTCAAATCATCACTTTCTTCAGATGTTTGTGCGAGTTCTTCTTGGTCAAAACTTTGTTCTGTTTTTTGAGGTTTGATTTTTTTAAGTGAAGTGAATTTTTGCGAATTAAAATTGTTCGACATTCCGCATGAGCTTAGAATGATTGCAATAATTAAGATAATAGTGGCTTTGTTTTTCATGTTATTTTTTTTGTCAAAGTTAGGGTGGAGGTAGTGGTTTTAAGAATTGAATAACGCGGAGGTGACTTGGGGTTTGCGGAAAATGCAGATGTTGTATAATTTGGGCGTTAAGCTAACAGAATTAGGCCGCATTTCGACAGCCGGTCGAAGTCAGTTAAAAATGGCGTTCGAATGTTGTGTTCTTGTTCAGTAGTTGAGGTTTGAATTTGAGTTGCGATTTGTAATATGCAAGACTTAAATGTGGGCATCAATAAGCATTCGTAGAAAATTCAATTGAAGTTGCCGTCAAAATCTGATTACTTTTTCAAGCCCCGGATGATGGTTTTTCTTGAAAAATATTGAAGATTTAGGTAACGAGATTTGACATTTTAGAATGCGTTTGTCGGCCCACTGATTTTTTTGGTTCTTTTTTCATCTAAGGAAAAAAGAATGAGGATGATAAAAGAGATACTCCTTTTTATTGATTCCTTACTTTTGTCATATCTTACCTCGACTTGACTACCACTGGTTGTCTAAATACTTCATCAATTTAGTCCTCACTCTTTCCCGTAAAACCTCAATCCAACAGAAAACTCAATAAACGACTGCATCCACCTAAAATCCGCATCTTTCATTCCCAAACTCGTCAAATCACCTGAAGCTGTTAAACGGGTATAAAAGTTCCTACCATTATAAGTAATCCCTGTTCGACCTTTCACTACAAACGGAATTTTCAAATTCAACTTATCTCCATCTTCGTTAAAATATTTACGCAATTGTATTCCACTTCCTGAATACAAAAACAAGCCGATATTCCATTTACCAGCAACAGCTATATAACCGTATCCAGGCATAACATGAAAAGTATTCACCCAAATTTTATTGGTGCTTGCAGTTTCTGCATAAAATGGTTTTAATGAGTCTGGCACAAAGGGATTAGGATCGTTGAGTTCATGAAAATGATCACCGAATATCAGGCTGAAGGCCCCTTTACTTTTTAATTGTCTTTCTGATTGGTTGAATAAAGCATTGGCAGAAAGTTTGCTTGAAAAAGTGAATCTAAAATCAACTCCAAAACTGGTAGAGGTCATAGACGGCTTGTACTTAATGTCATTAAAATCATCATCTTTTTGGAAAGGATAATCGGTTGGATTCAACAAATAAAAGCCTCTGTTTTTTTGAAAGCTCACGTTCATCCCAAAGATATTTCCTCCTAAATCAAAACCAATTCGTTGGTGGCTAGGTGTTGAACCATCAGGGAAAGTCGGCTGACCATAGGGGATATTTTTTTGATAGTTGAAATGTAAAAAGGAGAAGGCGAATTCGCCTCCCACATTCAGTCCGGTTGCTGGACGGTAAAGCATTGGGGTTTGTCCGCTATTCGGATAATCTTGAATAAAAAGATCAAGATGATGATTGGTAAACGCTCTGAAAGAAATGAGCGATTTTACTTTCTCTACGTATTGCTCGTCTTTTTCCTTTTCTTTCTCTTGAAGAAAACTCACCGTGGGCAAGAGCACTATGAGGATGATTGTAAAAAACAATTTCATGATTCAAAAGTACCATTCTTAAAGGGATATTTAATTGAATTCGGATAAACTTATCCATCTAAAATATCCTCACTATCAAGTGATGATGTTTCAAGAAAAACAAAGCTCTTTAAAATAGGGGTGAAGGACAAGATATAAACGAGCCATTTATACAGTTCCCAGCTCTTAGTAAAGTAAAAATAAACGCAGGGTAATAAAAGAAACAAGTTGGTGACGGCAAAAATGCGCAACCAATTGGGGTATTTATCTTTTCGAATCAATAACAGAAAGCCATAAATTCCCAATGAACCCGAGAACGAATATTGAAAGTATAAGGGAGGAAAAATTTCTTGAATATAGAATATGCCGTTAATCATGATAGTCGCATTAAAAAAAAGCCAAACCACCAAACTTAGATAGCGACCCTTACGGTAATGGACCTGTGCAAAAAGAAAAATCACATAAAAATAGGCAATTGCGCTCAGTTTAATTACCCAAGAATCGCTAATGTCTGCTTGGAAATTTTCTGATTCAAAGAGCAAGTAATTCAAGTAGCACAGTTCAATTGACAGTAAGGCAACCAAAATTATTTTTACTGAAGACGGAACAGTCATGACTTGAAAATTACAAATTCATTTCAATCAAAACGGTTTAAGATCAACTATTTCAGTGATTTAAATTTGAATTTTACTAAAGCATGTGTAAATTTGGCTGACCTCAATGAAAACTTTGTTCACATATCTTTTGATCTTTGTTGGCTTTAATGCCATGAGTCAGGTGTATGTGACGAATTTAAATGATACCGGACTAGGTTCTTTGCGGCACGCCATTGACAATGCTATTGCTGGAGAAACTATATTGTTTAATCCTTCTATTACTGGAGGTACTATTGTATTGAGCATGCCACTTTCACCTTCTGTTGATTTGACTATCAACGGTGAAGACAAGGATATTAAAATTGATGGTAATTCATCAGTAAGGATATTTAATATTTCGGCGGTTACAAATTTCAACATGCAACACATTACTTTATTGCATGGAAACGCTTCAGAAGGCGCTGGGATTTACGCCACTTCTGGGACAAATTTGAATTTACACGACATCACTATTCGAGATTGCAACGTGTCAAATGATGGTGCCGCGATTAAAGTGCAGGATGGTAGTCACATTTATACGAGTTTAAAATTTATTTCTAACTCATCTGGCTCGTTCGGAGGAGCGTATCACAGTTTAAACGCCACTTCCTATTTTGAAAACTGTTTGTTTTCAGGAAATTTGGGAGGAGAAGGTGGAGCCGCTTATTTTAGGGGAGAAACGCATTTGATAAATTGTACTTTTTCTGGAAATTTCGCGAATAACTTGGGAGGCGCACTCTATGTATTTTCAGGTAGTACAATTAACAATACGAACTGCATTTATTGGAACAACTCAGTTGGATCAACTTTTGGAACGCAGCAATGTTTTTTTGAAGTAGATAGTGGCCCAATTTCGTCTGTTGCAATGAATAACAACAGTTGTGATATTGAAGGTAGTGGTGGTACTGCATCATGGAATGCTCTGTTTGGAAGTAATTTGGGAAACAATATTGATGTTGACCCTTTATTTATAGACATGCAGTCTCCTACCTCTGCCCCAACTGTAGATGGGAATTATCGTGTGGATCATACTTCTACAACAATTAATGTTGGTTTTAACCCGCTAGTGACAACTTCCTTTGATTTAGATGGTAATAACAGAATTCACAATGGTCAAGTGGATATGGGGGCTTATGAGAATTGCGTCAATACGGGATTTGAAAATGTCAATGTCTGCTCTTCATATTTGTCGCCGAGTGGCAATCATGTCTATAC
>JAUHXX010000150.1 GCA_030426825.1 Bacteroidia bacterium
TAATTTTGAAAACAGTAGAATTCATAGATCCACTTATCTTTTATAAACACAACAAAAAACCCGACACTATTGTGCCGGGTTGCTACTCTACCCTAATTTTAGAAGGCGAGTTTGACACCCAATGCTGGGTCCAATGACATCCAAACATGTCCGCCAGAGGTAAACTCTACAAAGGGTTTCATGTCTAAACTTATTGCTAGAGGAATAGGCCTAATTTTATATTCAAGTCCAATTATTCCATCTATACCTAAACCAACTTCATCCGTTCTATATCTTTCATACCTTTCGTATCCATGGTAATGAACTGAATGTCCTGTATTAAAAGCTGCGTGACCACCAGCACCGTAGTACCAATTTAATCCTGGAGCTCCGGTGGGAACATGCTGTTCATATAGAAGGGTCGCCGACAATCCATGGTGCCAAACTCCTAAAATACCTTCTAAGGCCGCACGTTGACCTAGGAATTGTTTAACTGTGAGACCAGAAGTCCCTCCTACTCTTAATCCAACCGCAGTGTGATAATTTCTTTGGTTGATAGCTAAACTTGGTTCTGTTTGCGCTTGTGTGTTCACATTAATTAAAAGTGATAATGCTATAATAAATATGTTCGTTTTCATAATGTTTGTTTTGTGGTTCTAAATGTTTTTATTTGTTGGTTTTAGGCAGCCTTAGGTTTATTGAAATCAAATTCCTTATCAGTCAATACAACCAGATATTTTGAGCTTTTCCAGAATTCAGCTGGATTTGTAATCTCTAACCATTGAATCCCGTCTTTATCTTTTATCCATTGATAACTGTTGCTTGGGTGATTTGTAGCTAACTCAGCTCTTTTTGCAAATACAGGTATCGTTGTATAATTCTGTCTATCAATCTCAATGAACTGATCGGCGTCAAAATCATCTTTTAGCGTTTTAGATGCACCAATTCCAATTAATCCACCCTCTTTTTCAACAACATCTAAATCTTTCAACTCCTTGTATTCACCCACCACATAATAGGATGTGTTGACTTTTTTATGAAGTTTTGAAATTTCGGCTTGATTCTTAGACAATTCTTCGTCTTTAGTTAGCAATGAGCTATTCAATGCATCACTGTATTCAACTTGTGCCACCAACTCTTCTTGAAGTATCAATTTTTCAGATTCTGATTTATTTAAATCTTGCGCCAATTGAATATTCAATGCTTCGAGTTCCTCAGTTTTAACAACAAATACCTGTAGTTTTTTCTGAAGTCGCTTATTCTTTTGAGCATACTCGGCCAATTCAGCATTGTTTTCGCCCAACTGAATTGTTAGATCTGCAATGATGCTGTTGTTTTGGTCAAGTAAAGCCTCAATGATCAACACTTCTTGCTGCACTCTTTCTTCTGCGGTTAATGGACCTTTTTGGCCATCTTCTACTATAGAAGATCTGAGTGTGCTTTCATGTGCTGTAACGGCTGCTAAGTTCTTCTCAATCTCACCAAAAGTTACTTTGAATTGATCTTGAAGTGCTTTCTTGTCTAGCTCGGCCTGTTCTTTAATTGCGTCATTCTTTTGATGCAGATTAAAAGCATAGAGTCCGAGACCCATTGTCGTAAAGAAAAGAACTGCGAATAACAAAATTCTTTTCGATCTACTTTTCTGATTTTCTTGCCTCATGGGCATTTTTTCTCCTTGATTTTTCATTTTATGGTCCTCCATTTTAAATTATCTGGTTATTTACTATTTGATTATGCTCTTAATTGAGCTTGTACTACTTTTTGAATGATCGATCCTAGCCGGTTGTTAGAATTGATATTCTTGTCTATATACTCGTGAATACCTTTTTTCAATAACTGGATGGCAGTTGTAGCATCCTTCTGAGCAGAGATCATAATCACCTTACAATCTTTACAGTGAAGGTTCACCTCATCCAAAACATCCTCTCCGGTCAACTTTTCATCTGATTCTGGATCAAATAAATAATAGTCCAGCACCATGATGTCTAAGTCATCTTCCAATTCATGAATAGCATCATGAGCAGTGGTGAATGATTTAATCTCAAACTCCGCATTCGGATAAGTTCTTGAATTACAGATAGTTTTAATATATTTTGACAATGTTCGGTTGTAGAAGAAATCGTCCTCTACAATCGCGATCTTAAATTTTTTCTTCTTTAACATGTTGTTTGTTTTTTTGATTCGATTAGACAGATACCAATTAAGTGCCAGCTATGCCAAAACCCTGGAAACCCTTGATTTTACTATGAGTTCCAAAATTCAAATGATTTGATTTTTTTTCAATTTGAAAAAGCCCAGTTCAAATTGAAAATAGAAAGTTGATTTATGGACAATCTCGGAGACTTGAGTTAAAAAGTCAAGCGACTTTTAATTCAGTCACAATGATATTTTGCTTGAAAATGAGAAACTATTAGAATGCAGTTCGCACAAGGATCAACGATAAATTGTATTTCCTACACATGCATTCGCTCTGAATGAGCTATAAATTCTTATGAAACAACCTTTAATGCTGAGGGTTTACTTTTCAGACATTTCTTTGAGTAATCGATAAACTGTTGTTTGTCCGATATCCAGTTTTTCAGCAACGAGTTTTGTGTCATTGCTGTATTTATCCATGTACAAATTCACAATTCTTCGATTGTATTCTCTTAAACTAAATTCTTCTGTCAGCACGTTTGGTAAAGCATCTTCGGAATTCAATGATAAATCCTGAGCTGAAATATGGTCTCCCGAGCTCATTACAACACCTAGTTCAACAACCGACTTTAATTCACGAATATTACCTGGCCATTGATAAGACAACAATTTTTTCTGCGCATCTTCATCAATTCCTTTTTCTTCAAGTCCATTCTCTTTGCAGAATGCGTTAATAAAATGTTTAGCAAGAATTAAAACATCTTTATTACGCTCTTTTAATGGTGGAAGGTGAATTGGAAGACCGATTAATCTGAAATACAAATCTTCTCTAAAATTACCTGCTTTCACCTCATTTTGAAGGGTTCTATTGGTTGCTACAATAATTCTACATTTGATTTTTATAGATTTATTGGATCCAACCCGTACTATTTCTCTCTCTTGTAATGCCCTTAACAGTTTCGCTTGAAAGGTAATGTCCATCTCCCCTATTTCGTCTAAGAACAGTGTTCCTTCACCAGCTTCTTCAAACTTTCCAATCCGTCGAGCATGAGCTCCTGTAAAAGCCCCTTTTTCATGGCCGAACAATTCACTTTCTAATAAATCTGCAGGAATAGCGGCCATATTAATTGCGACAAAAGGCTTATCGGCACAATAGGAATTATAATGAATGGCTTTAGCTACAACTTCTTTTCCAGTACCAGTTTCTCCAGTAATGGTGACATTGATATTCGTATTCACAGCTTTTGACATCATATCAAAAACCTGTTGCATAGGCTTACTTTTACCAATCATTGTTTTTTCGAAAGCGTATTTACCTTTCACCTCTCTTTTTAGAGAGACAATTTCCTTTTTAAGCTTAGATGTAGTTCTAACCGTATTGACAATTTTCAATAAGCGCTCTTGAATATCTTTTGATTTAACAATATAATCCGCAGCGCCCATTTTCAATAAGTCTACGGCAATTTCAATTTCATCTTGTTCAGAAATGACAATGACCTCAATGGTTGGATTGACTGCCTTTATTTTAGCTAGCAGTTCATCACCAGTAATATCAGGTAATCGATAATCTATGGTTACAATATCTGGTGCATCTGATAGATTTTCAATTAAATCTTTACCATTAAGAAAACCCTTGACGTTAAAGTCAGGGTTTAATGATAAATTATGGACAATTAACTTATTGTACCATTCGTTATCCTCTGCTACATAAATCGTAAATCCTTTTTCTGACATAAATCCTTATTCGATTTCCTTAATTATTGTGCCTCAATTTCAATTTGGACCAATTTAATGGCCTTTACTGCTTCATTCTTTGCTTTATCAAAAATATCTGAAATAGTTGAAGTATCACCTCCATCCCTACAAATTCTCTCCATCTCTTTTAAATACCCGTGCAATTCGTTTGCGCCCAAATGTTTACAAGGTGAAGATAATTTATGCGCATATTCTGCAGTGTCATCCCAATTCTTCTCAGCAATACAAATTTCTAATTTCTCTATTCCCTCTTCAGTTCCAGAGATGAATGTTTTCAGCATATCCAAATAAAACTCTTGGTCATCACCGGCCAACTTTTTCAATTCTTCTAATTCTAAGTTCATATTTTTCGGTTCTTTAATAGCATCTGATTGAGACGCTTCAAATTGCAAACACGTTTTGATATTATTTAATAGTTGCTCTTCTTTATAAGGTTTTGCCAAAAAGCCATTCATTCCAGCCTTAAAATATTTCATTTTATCCTCTTCTGAAACGGCTGCGGTTAAGGCAATAATTGGCGTGTTGGCCTTTTTTAAATCCTTCAATTTTCTGATTTGTTTGGTTGCTTTGATACCATTTAATCTTGGCATTCTAATGTCCATTAAAATTAAATCGTAATCATTTTGAATCAGCTCTTCAACAGCTTTCTCACCGTTAACCGCTTCGGTGTATTTCATGTTTAATTTCTTCAATATAGAAATCAATAGCAGGCGATTGAATTTTTCATCATCTACAATTAATACTTTCAGATTCTCTATTTGCGAATAATTTACTTGATCAAATTTTTCTTTGACCGGAATATCTCTTTCCTGACCAATTTTAAATGGAATCTCGAATGTGATAGCCGTTCCAACCTCTGGAGTTGACTTTAAATCTATGTTCCCCTTGTAGAGATCCACCAATAATTTGACAATAGAAAGACCTAAACCCGTCCCACCATAATTTCTTGAAGTACTCCGTTCAGCTTGTTCGAACTCCATAAACACTTTTTCTAAGTGTTTTTTCTCCATACCGATTCCAGTATCAATTACCTCGATTCGTAAAACACAATCTTTTTGAGATTTCAGGAGAGTTGAAGTTTTTAGGGTAATGGATCCGTGGTCGGTAAATTTCACTGCATTACTTAATAAATTAAAAAGAATTTGTTGCAGCCTGAAAGGGTCACCAATTAGGACATCTGGAACCTTATCGCCTATTTCGGAATAGGATTCTATAGGTTTTTTACCGATTTCGTTTTCTAAGAAAACGGCAATATCTTTCATTAATTCTTTTGGTTTGAAACCGATTTGCTCGAGTTTAATTTTATTGGCCTGAAGCTTAGACAAGTCCAATACTTCATTAATTAAATGCAAAAGGTGATCAGTAGATTTTTGCACCATATTTAACTGAGATCGCTGGGTTTCAGTCAAAGGACCTTGTCCTATCTGCTCAGAAAACCCAGCAATGGCATTCATTGGGGTACGAATCTCATGGCTCATATTGGCCAAGAATTTTTGTTTAGTTCTTACTAATTCTTCAGCTTCATTTTTGGATCTTTTTAAGGCCTTTCGATACTTGTTATTATTTCGTACGTAATTAATAATTACGAAAGCCATTAATACCACCAATACTCCAGTAATCACACAAAACCATGCAATTTGCTTATTGGTTTTGTGAATTGCCAATTCAGCTTGCTCTGACTGTTTGGCCATCTCTTCTAACTCGGCTGCCTCAAATTCATCAAAGAAGGCCATTATCTTTTTAGTAATAAATTGATCCTGAACGATAAAATCTAGCTCCTTCTTTTTTAAGGCTTCTTCAATTTTAAATTCTTCTTTTTTGACCTGTTTTACTTCATTACTGATATTTTCAAGACTTATTTCTGCTGTAGAATCAATAGGCACTATTGAGTCTATCGCCTTTTTTTTGAACAACCAACCAAAGAGTTTTCGCTTTTCTTCTTCAACGGGAATACTATCATTAATTTGATTCTTATTCTTTAGAGTAGACTTTTCAATTTCATCTACAACTTTGTCCAGAGCCTTTTGAGTTCTAAAACCATCTTGCAACAACAAGAGTTCATTTAAGCCTCTCACTTTTTCACTAATTAATGTATCCAATTCATTTAATCTGAATTGGCGTTCACTTTTTAAGTGTTCATTTGAAATATTGTGTAGTTCGGTCAATTTTTCATCAGCCATTTGAACCGATTCATAAAATTCTGTCAGATATAGAGTGTCTTCAGTTATTCTATAAGATTTTACTGATATTTCGGCATCATTGATATGATTAATCAGAGCCTTTGCAGTCAACAACCTCATATCAGGTCGCAAGTTTTCACTAATTTGATTTACAATGCCCGTAAATCTTTGATAGGCAAATATCCCTGTAATGGTGACCAAAGCCAGGACAATCAACAAAATCCCTGTTATTTTAATTTCAAAAGAAAACCTTTTTGTCATAGTATTAATATAGTTGAATTTTTAAGTTAGTCGCTTTCACAAGTGATCAATTATTGAATTTATTTAGACACTTGAATTATAATTCAAATTCATATAACGATTCAAATAATAACTAACATTGTTAAGGACGTTTTCATCCTTAAAAATAAACTTATCGGCCCCAAGCGCCTTAATCTCTTCATAGTTTTGTTTGTCTTTTCTCTCAGAAATAACCACCACTGCACTGTGATCACAATATAGGTTCACTCTTTTTAAAATGTATTTGGCATTCACGCCATCACCCAAATAAAAGTCAGTAAAGATGATATCAATGTCGTTCCTCATATTCATGATGAAATCCTCTGATTTAACATAGGTATTAATTGTAAAATCTACCTTGTATTTGGAACTTAATTTTTTAACGTATTGTTTGATTTTCTGAGTTAATGCGCTGTTAAAAAACTTATTATCCTCTACTATTACAATTTTGATATTGTTGTCATTTGCTATCATCACTATTGTTTTTTTTGGTGTTCACTTAAACAGGAAAAAGGGAACCTGAGTTCCCTTTTTCCATCCCTCTTCTATCGGTCTTTATTAGAACCTGATTGTTCCGGCACTTTTTATTTTACCTTCAACAACCACTACTCCTTCAATCACTTTCTCTTCCATCATTTCTTCTCCGTTTTCTTGAATAGGGTATACAATTAAATCATATGTTCCCTCTTTCATACCACGGATTAAGAATTCTCCTTCTGCGTTGGTATAGGCGCTAAAAGAATCTTGACCATTTGTTAAAACTAGTGCAGCACTTGCTGATCCTTTAACTTTACCATCAACACCTGTTGCTCTGTCTTCAATCCATTTCAAAGTTGGCTTAATTACATAATTTTCACCGTCTTCTTTAATTGATTGAGCGACATCAAAGTCAATCAATACGTCAGCTCCTGTTGTAGAAGAAATTTCTTCATTAATCTCAATTTCAATATCCTTAGGTCCTTCGAACCCTAACTGAAATACTGCCGTTGTAGTTGACGCGATTCCTCCTATTTCTACATTACTTTTAAGTGTCAGTTTGTGTTCATTACCAAACTTAATTTTCAGTTTAGAATAGGCACCTAACTCGGCTTGTTGCATTGTTGCAATTGTGGTTTCTTTACCGTTTGTAAGTTCTAATACACTTACAATTTGAGATTGACTATTCAAGGTCACCCATCCTGATTGCTCGTTATAAGCTTCCACAGACGAGATCTCTACCGTTAAAGCTTCATAATCTCCAGGATTATCGGTCATATTCACTTTAAACTCTCTTGGTTCGGCGGTGTCTTCAGTTTCGTAATTCTCTTTTTTACAAGCTGTAAATAGTAGTAAACTTGCGGCTATTGCAATTGGAATAAATCTTAGCTTTTTCATTTTGTTTGTTTTTAATTAATAATTTGTATTGTTTGATGATACAATAGAAAAGGTCGTGCCAAGAGAAGTAATATCCAACGCAACAAATCGACTCAATCCCTTTATTATAAAGGGATAATAGAAATAAAACTATTTAATAAGAATTGTTGTTAGACTGATAATTTTTTTCATTTTGAAAATTTTGATTTCAATTTGAAAAAAAAACTGACTCCAATTTATTCATTTCTGAAGAAATTATCGGATGAAACCACGCTACCTTGTTTTTCTTTAAAGGTTCAGACTAAAATCAAGAATTTCATTATTATCTTTAATTTTTTTCAAACTATGAATAAAGTTTTTGCCCTAATACTTTTCATGTTTCTGTGCTTTGATTCAATCAGTCAACTCACAGCTGATGATTCAATACAAATAGCATCTCTAGAATTTGAGGCTTTAAACGCTCAACATGACACCTCAAAAATTAATGCCCTCCTTAAATGGGACGGAATGATAGATCGATATGATCAAGCATTAGATCTGATATTAATTAATAAAATTGATAGTCTAACAGAATACAACTTGCTTAAAGATCTTAACCAGGAAGAACGTACTTTTTTCTTAAACTGTAAAGGGAAGCTAAGTCATGATTATGGAATACTTGAAACAAGGACAAGAGATTTTGAAAAAGCAATAAAATATTTTAATGAAGCAGATTCTATTTTTAAGATTACCAATAATTATCAAAGAAGAACCAGAGCAATCGAATATATAGGAGACATTTATGATTATTTGGGGCAATATGATACGGCAATTACGATTTATCACAAATCTCTTGAGATAAGTAAAGCAAACAATTATGCATTTGGTATTAGCTACGATCTAGTCGGTCTTGGGCTTCTTTATTCAAGATATTCTGATTATGAACGAGCTCTGGAGTACTATGAACAAGGACTCGAAATAAGATTGAAATCAGGTAGCCAAGAGTCAATTGCCGGAGCTTACAATAATATTGGCTCAGTCTATTACTATATCGGTGAGTATGGTAAATCTGCTGAGTATTTTATCAAATCACTAATAATTAGAGAGCATCTTGGAAATGACCCGAGAGGCTTAAGTAATGTTTATGGAAACATAGGAGCCGTTCTATTAGAGCAAGGAGATTACATCAGTAGCC
>JAUHXX010000151.1 GCA_030426825.1 Bacteroidia bacterium
CAGAACAACTGTTAACATCAGAAAAGACAAGCAAGTATTTATTCCGGTTAGTGACAATTCATTAATTAGTGAAAACATTGACAGCTACAATTCCGGCTTAAAAGCAGAGCTTGTTTTTGACAATACTATTCCAATGGAATTAAACATTCGAAGAGGCCTGAGATTCAAAATATTTGCTGAGTATTTACAGGAATTGGGAGGCAATTATGACCCTACCTTCAACCTGGGAATTGATTTCAGAAATTACACACGAATTAAAAGAAACTTCATTTGGGTAAACAGATTTGCTGCCGCCACTTCACTTGGAGATAGAAAGTTACTTTACTATTTAGGTGGTGTAGACAACTGGGTACTGAGACGAACTCCTGATTTTGATCAAAACATTGCCGTAGACCCAAGCCAGAACTTTGGTTTTCAAACAATTGCAACCCCAATGAGAGGTTTTATCCAGAATAAAAGAAATGGAAACAGCTTTGCTTTATTCAACACCGAATTAAGGATGCCGGTATTCACTTACTTCTCTTCTTACCCGATTAAGAGCGATATTGTGAAGCATTTTCAAATTGTTGCTTTTGGTGATATTGGAGTTGCTTGGACAGGCCCTCACCCATTCCACCCTGACAATTATTTTAATACACAAGTGATTGATGATAAGCCCGTAACCATTAATCTTGAAAATCTACGAGAACCCATTATTGGTGGATTTGGAGTTGGTGTGAGAACAAAAATCTGGGGATATTTTATTAGATTAGATGCTGCATGGGGAGTTGAAGATTTCGAAATTCAAAAACCTTTACCATACCTTTCACTTTCAAAAGATATATGACAACTCAAACGATCATACTCTTAATACTTATAGGGCTTGCCGCCGGGGCAATGTCAGGATTTATTGGAATTGGCGGTGGCGTCATTATGGTTCCGGCAATGGTATATATTTTAGGAATGAACCAACACATGGCCCAAGGAACTAGTCTTTTACTAATGCTTCCTCCTATCGGAATTTTGGCCTTTCTTAATTATTACAAAGCTGGTCAGGTGAATTGGACTTATGGAATTATCATTGCTTTAGCATTCGTTGTAGGCGGATATTTTGGATCAAAAATAGCTTTGAAACTATCTCCGGCAATTGTTAAACTGGTGTTTGGAGTATTGATGTTATACATCTCAATTAAAATGATTTATTCAGGTTATAAAGGAGAATTCTCAAAAAATGAAACAACTCATACAACAACAATCGAGTAAAATTTTGGATGAAGCCATTGCCATTAGAAGGCATTTGCATCAGCATCCTGAATTATCGTTTCAAGAATTTGAAACCTCTAAATACGTTCAATCAAAACTTATTGAGTGGGGTATTCCTTTTACCGCAGGTATTGTTGAAACTGGAGTTTTAGCTACCATTAACCCTGAAAAAGCGAATGAAAAATGCATTGCTTTACGTGCTGATTTAGACGCTTTACCTATACAAGAATTAAATACGGTAGAATATAAATCACAGAATGAAGGCGTCATGCACGCCTGTGGCCATGACGTTCACACAGCTATGTTATTGGGCACCGCCAAAATATTACAAGAGCAAAAAGACGCCTTAAATTGTTGCGTAAAGTTGATTTTTCAGCCTGGTGAGGAAAAATTGCCAGGTGGAGCTAAATTAATGATTGAGGCGGGCGTATTACAGAACCCGAAAGTGGATGAAATCTACGCTTTGCATGTTTTCCCAGAACTAGAAGCGGGTAAAATTGGGTTGAAGTCTGGCATGTACATGGCGTCATGTGACGAAATCTATCTCACCGTAAAAGGCAAAGGAGGACACGGCGCCATGCCTCATCAAAATATTGACCCAATTGCCATAAGTGCCCAGCTGATCACTTCTTTACAACAAATCGTGAGTCGAAAATGCCCACCAAACTTACCTTGCGTATTATCATTTGGTAGAATTGAAGGCTTGGGAGCCACTAACGTTATTCCAGATATCGTAGAAATTCAAGGAACTTTTAGAACCATGGACGAAAATTGGAGGGCAAAAGCACATCAGCTTATTGAAGAACATTGCAAAGGAATTGTGGAAGGAATGGGCGGAAAAATAGACGTCAATATTCAAGTTGGTTACCCCTATTTAGAAAATGACATTCAATTAACCGCAAAGGCCAAAGAGAAAACCGAGAACTTTTTTGGCACCAATAGGGTTATAGATTTACCAATTCGACTAACCGGTGAAGATTTTGCTTATTATTCACAAGAAATTCCTGCAACATTTATCAGGATAGGTGTACGAAACGAAGAAAAAGGAATCGTTCATCCTGTTCACAATGCAGAATTTAATATTGACGAGAAAGCAATTCAAACTGGAATAGAAACATTACTGTGCTTAGCACTTACATAAATTTAAAAGATGATGAAAAAAATTAGTTTAATGATTTCACTTGTAGCCTTTTTAGCATTGGCTGCATGTAATAAGGACCAGGAGGCCGTAAACCAATTAGATGGAACCTGGGAAGAAGTTTCGATAAATGAAGAACCAGTACCAGATTCTTCGAAAGGAGAGTACAGATTTGAAAGTTGTAAGTTAAAATCAGAAGAATTTTGTAAAGCTTTTTATACGAGCGCAGACGGAGATGTATTGGAGTATAATTTTCAAGTAAAAGAAAAAGGAACAAAATTATCTTTCAATGTTGATGACCCTACTTTTGGTGAGATTACATTAACTTCTAATATTGTGGAATTAACTGAATCGAAATTAGTTTTATCTTTATCTATATTAGGACAATCAACTGTAACTGAATACAAGAAAAAATAACTTAATTATGAAAAAAGTAATAATATTCTCACTGATTTTGGCAGCGTTTGCTGTCGTTTCATGTAAAAAAGATTACATCTGCGGATGCACAACTACAACAACTTCTGGCAGCGGAACCGTGACCGGATCAGGTGACACCACATTTACAGACATCACAAAATCTGACGCCGAAACTAAATGTAACTCTTTAGAAAGCTCAGGAAGCTTTGGGGGATACTCTTGGGATACAGACTGTGAGTTAAAATAATATACGAGCATTTATTGAATGGGGATTCTCCACGGAATTCCCATTTTTTTTTCACTTTTTGAAACCTTTTGTTAATATTTAACGTAATCTTAACAAATTAAAAAGTTATCGAGCCAGTAATTTTAAAACGATTTATTATATTTGGTTCCAATTAACTGAAAAAAAAAATTAATTATGAAAAAGGTAATTATGATCGCTGCACTTATCGCAGGTACTGCAGCAATGACTTCTTGTAAAAAAGAATTTAAATGTGACTGTACTGATAATGGACAAGTTTACGAAAAAACTGGTAAAGGAAAAGATGCTGGTGAAGCTTGTAATGATGCAGAAGATAAAGTATTAGGTGTACCAGTTGAAACTTGTGTACCTCAATAGTTTATAAAAAACTAAATTTAAAGGTTAATCTTAATTGATTAACCTTTTTTTTTATCCTAAATTTACCGAATGTTAGCAAGAATTTCAGGCGCTATTGCCGCACTCCTACTCTGTTTTCTCATTCCAATTTATTTCAACGACTTACTTCAAATATTGGTCGTTAAATTAGGTTCGGGTTGGGTGTTCTCAACAATCTATCTAAGATTGATGGTCATTATCTTTTTAGCCGTAAGCCTTAATTTCTTATTCAAAGCATTTGAGAAAACTAGAAAACTAAAGTTTTGGATCACCTTTATCATTGCTATTTTGCCAGGAATTGGAATTTCTTTTATCGCCCCAATTTATGAAGGAGATTATGGCTATGTTCAAAATAGCCAACTTCCTGAATTGTCTATGGCTAGTCTTCAAGAAGCTACCAATAATGCCTTTGAATTGAACGGAGAACAACAAATCGTATGTTTTTTCACTTCTACTTGCCCCCATTGTAAAGCCTTAAGCAGAAAATTAGGAATGAATATACAAGGTGGTCAAAACATTCAGGTGAATGCTTTCTTTCCTGGCGAAAATGAGGCAAGAGAATCTTTTATCAATGAAAATAATGGAACTGAATTTAAATCATTCACAATAGATGGAGAACTCTTTGTCCAAAACGCAGGCAACACTTTTCCAGCTACTTATTTGATTGATAAAGATGGTAATACATTAAATTTCTGGTCTGGTGATCATATCAATTTCTCTACTTTAGATTATTTTTTGGATTTGTAAAAACTGTGAGGTGAAATGAAGCAATTCAATATTCCTTTAAATTTCACATCTTCAATTCTTGATCGGGTTAAATCCATCAGAACGCAATTCGACCCAAGAAAAAAAGACTTTGAACCAAGTTTACTTGATTTTTCGAATTTTAAGATCTATTTACCAAGACACTTTGGTTTTTGTTTCGGGGTGCAAAACGCTGTAGAAAAGGCTTATTCAATCATTAATGCGCATCCCAACAAACGCATTTTCATGATCAGTGAAATGATTCATAATCCTGGGGTTAATAAAGATCTAAAAGACCACGGCTTACATTTCATTCAAGATACTGAAGGCAATCAACTGATTTCATGGGACACAATTTCTAAGGATGATATTGTCATTATTCCAGCCTTTGGAACATCCTTAGAGGTTTTAGAACTTTTGAAAACCAAAGAAATTCAAACCGAACATTTTGATACCACCTGCCCATTTGTTGAACGCGTTTGGAATAAAGTCAATGAATTGAGTCAAAAAGATTTTACGCTTGTAATACATGGAACAATCGGTCATGAAGAAACAAGAGCAACATTTTCAAGGATGGCCAAAAATGGAAATGCTCTAATTGTTGAAAACATTCAAGACGCACAAAAATTAGCGGATTACATCCGGCAACAAGATTTTTCTAATTGGGAAAATGATTTTGGCCATAAATGCTCCCCAAATTTCAAGCCTGAATCTGCCTTAAAAAAAGTTGCAGTGATTAACCAAACTACTATGTTGGCGGATGAAACTAAAGGTATTGCTCAACTCATTGAATCAGCTATTCTGACGAATAAAGCAAAGGGTGAATTCGCTAATACGCGAGACACATTATGTTACGCTACAAACGACAATCAGCAAGCTAACCTAAACTTACTAGAACATCAAATTGATTTAGCACTAGTGGTTGGTGGATTTAATAGTTCCAATACAAGCCATTTGGCAGAAATACACAGCAAAAAACACCTTACTTATTTTATAGATACTCCAGATAAAATAGATACTCAATTGATTCGTCATTACAACTTAAGTAGTGAACAAATTGAACAAAGCGAAATTAATTGGACCAGAATTAACAGCATTGCAATTATAAGTGGAGCCTCTTGCCCAGATTCGGTAATTGAGCACCTAATTCGCAAAGTTCTTTCAATTAAGGGACAAAATGCTGATATTGAAGGCGCCTTAAAAAGATTAGAACAACAGCATGGAATTTAAATTACATTCAGATTATCAACCAACCGGAGATCAACCAGAAGCCATTCGCCAAATTGTTGAAGGGTTCAATGATGGAACTGAATTCCAAACATTATTAGGTGTTACAGGTAGTGGAAAAACATTTACCATGGCCAATGTAATTGAAAAAATTCAACGCCCAACTTTGATTTTATCACACAATAAAACCTTAGCCGCACAACTCTATGGCGAATTCAAACAATTCTTCCCGGAGAACGCTGTCGAGTATTTTGTTTCTTATTACGACTATTATCAGCCAGAAGCATATCTCCCAACAACTGACACCTTTATTGAGAAGGACATGTCAATCAATGATGAAATTGAAAAACTGCGATTAGCCGCGACATCTTCTTTATTGTCAGGAAGACGAGATGTAATCATTGTTGCTTCTGTATCTTGCATTTATGGTATTGGAAATCCAAAAGAATTTGAAGAGAGTATTGTCAGCATTAAAAAAGGCATGATGATTTCTCGTAATAAGTTCCTACTGAGATTAGTAGAGAATTTATATTCAAGAAATGATACAGCACCTGAACGCGGCAATTTTAGGGTTAAAGGAGATACAATAGATGTCTTTCTAGCCTATGTGGATTATGCTTTGAGAATTGTTTTCTGGGGTGATGAAATTGAAGAAATTTACACTTTTGATCCTATAAATAATTCTAAAATTGAGGATTTTAAGGATATTAACATTTTTCCAGCAAACATTTTCGTGACTTCACAAGCTACAATAAATGCGGCTATTGGTGAAATTGAATTGGATTTAGGAAAACATTTAGAATTTTTAAGAGGAGAAGGCAAAGAAATCGAAGCAAAACGTATTGAGGATCGTGTAAATTATGATCTGGAAATGATTCGTGAATTGGGTTATTGCTCGGGTATTGAAAATTACTCACGCTATTTTGATCAAAGATCTCCAGGTTCAAGACCCTTTTGTCTGATCGATTATTTCCCAGATGATTTTGTTCTCATGATAGATGAAAGTCACGTAACCTTGCCTCAAGTCAGAGCAATGTATGGTGGTGACCGATCAAGAAAACAAAATTTGGTTGAATTCGGATTCCGTTTGCCTGCCGCTATGGATAATCGACCGTTGAAATTTGAAGAGTTTGAAGCCATCACAGGTCAAACACTCTATGTTAGCGCCACACCAGCGGATTACGAATTAGAAAATTCGGAGGGAATTTATGTGGAACAAGTGATTCGTCCTACTGGTTTACTTGACCCAATCATTGAAATCAGGCCAAGTAAAAATCAAATTGACGATTTAATTGAAGAGATTCATCAACGCAAAGAATTGGATGAAAGAGTGTTAGTAACTACGTTAACAAAGCGAATGGCCGAAGAATTGCAAAAATATTTGGATCGATTGGCAATTCCTTGCCGATACATTCATTCGGATGTTGATACCATGGAACGAGTTGAAATCCTGAGACAATTGCGTCTTGGAGATTTTGATGTGCTCATTGGAGTTAACTTATTAAGAGAAGGATTGGATTTACCTGAAGTTTCATTAGTCGCTATCATTGATGCTGATAAAGAAGGATTTTTGAGATCTGAAAGAGCCTTAGTGCAAACAGTAGGAAGAGCAGCAAGAAATGTAAACGGACGCGTGATAATGTATGCCGATAACATCACACAATCAATGCAGAAGACGATTGACGAGACAAACCGTAGAAGGGCCTTACAAGAAGAATACAACAAGGATCATGGCATTACGCCAACACAGATCAAGAAATCGAAAGAGAGCATCTTAAAACAAACTAAAGTAGCTGATGGTGACGGCCCGGCTGTTTACCAGCTGCCTGAAGAAAGTGAAATGGCCATGGCTGCGGATCCAGTGATTCAATACATGACTAAAGGCCAATTGGAAGAAGCCATTAAGAAATCTCAAAAAGACATGGAGGCTGCAGCAAAAAAGCTAGACTTTATTGAGGCAGCGAGATTAAGAGACGAGATGTTCTATATGCAGCAGAAGTTGAAAGAAATGAATTCGAAGTCCAATATTCTTTGATTTTGGGAGGTACATTTCAATGAACCGTTTGAGTTTGAAAAGTAAATTGGTTTCCTAATTAAATTTGATATTAATGCTTTAATTCTGTAATAACTTAATACTATAATTACAGTATTAAAGCATTAGAACATTAAGTAAAACATTAAACAAAGTATTAGAACATTAATAAAAATGAATAATCCAATTGTAGATAAAAGCTTCAAATTCGCGGTGAAAATCATTGAATTTTGTGAATTACTTGATAAGGAAAGAAAATTTGCTGTTTCTAATCAATTAGTCCGATCTGGAACCTCAGTTGGTGCAAACATTAGAGAATCTCAAAATCCGCACAGTAGAGCTGATTTTATTTCTAAACTTGTGATAGCTGCAAAAGAGGCGAGTGAAACTGAGTATTGGCTTCAAATCTGCAAAGAGTCAAAGAACTATCCAGACCCAGGAGAATTATTAAAAGACATCAACGAAATAAGCAGATTGTTATCTTCCATCATCAGTTCATCAAAGAAAAAATCGTACAAATAATTATAGAATTAAAGTATTAGCTGAATTACAGTATTAAAGAATTAAAAGGAAATGAGTGATATAAATGAAAACTTACTAGAACATTGTGACGAATACGCCACAGAAATACTAAAAGATACTGGAGAATGCTATCCATTTGCAGCCTACATTGATATGGCAGGTCAAGTTCATCCTTTAGAATTAGAATATGACCCTAAAAACATGCCTAAGGTTGGTGCTGTTCTGCAAGGCCTAGAAGAGTATTGTAAAAAAGAAGTAACTCAATCTCGCATGAAAGCTTATGCAATTTGTTGTGAGGCAGAAGTTGCCCTGTCTGAAGAAGAAGTATTGACGACTGTATGTATTAACATCACCAATCCGGATGATGAAGCTCCACTCTTCTATTTGCCTTATGTCGTTTCAGAAATCGGCGTTAGGGTGAAAGAATTGTTTGCTGTAAAAAGATAACCCTAAATTGAAATTCTTAATTAATATATTGAAATGGACAATAGTGATAATTTTCTTTCCTGTTTCATTAATATTTATAGCCTACCACAACAAGGTTAAATCTGATAAAGAATGGCGAAGGATAAGACTCGAAGAGGAATAAACTGAAAATCCAAATTAAAATGACCCAAAAAGAAATTGCAGTAGATTTCCTAAAACTTGCGGGGACCTGTAAAGTGCAAGAGGCCTACGATAAATATGTAGCCTTAAATTTTGTTCATCACAATCAATATTTTAAAAGTGATCGGCAATCTCTAATGGATGCAATGCTAGAAGATCATCTAAGCAACCCGAATACTGCAATTGAGGTTAAAGAGGTTTTCGAAGCAAACAACAAGGTAATTACGCATTC
>JAUHXX010000152.1 GCA_030426825.1 Bacteroidia bacterium
TAAAAAGGAATGAAAAATTTATATTGTGAAGCTACAGGTATGACGCCAGAAGTGATAGCTGATTTTTCTAAGAAAGAGATTTCAATATCAGGTAAATGTTATCCAGATAATTCTCGGGAATTTTTTCATCCATTAATGAATTGGGTGAATGAGTTTTTGAGTTTAGGTAACGAATTAGAATCAATAGAGTTTGATTTGGAATATTTTAATACTTCATCTTCATTGATTTTACTAGAGATTATGAAAAAACTCAGCACTAAATCTCAGCGAAGCAAAATGATTTGGTTGTATGACGAGGAAGATGATGACATGGCCGAAGCCGCTAGCGAATATAATATGCTTATAGGTGATAAATTAATGATCTCTGAAAAGTGCTCAGTGATTGCTTGATTTTTACTGTTCAAACCCCGTTATCCCAGCAATCGCAGCATCCACCACCAATTTCATCCTTTTAAAATCTAAAGTGTCAATGGTATCCGTTTTTTCGTGATAATTTGGATTTCTTAGAAACGCCGTGTTATTGATCATAAGTGCATTTACACCAATTTGCCAGTAATTTCTATGGTCTGATAATGTGGCCAACTCGTTGTCATCTGGAAAAATAATTTTTTGAACGTCCAGCTCATTTTGGGCATTCATCACTTGGTGAAATTGATTCGCAAATTCAGCAAACTGAACTTTTCCAACAACGATAATAAAGTTTGCTGTGCTGGGAAACATGGATGCCAATAGTTCATTCGGAAAGTTTTGTGAACCAGGCTCATCATTGAAATAGCCAATCATGTCAAAGCAAATCATCCCTAAAATGTTGTTGCTATTTTCTTTTAAAGATTGGGCGTGTACATAGCTTCCCATGTCCGCGGTGCCATAAAAAGGAGGTTCTTCTAAGCTATATGCCACAAAATCGATCCCATAGTCGAGTTCAGGGTTTGCCGTTGATATGATTTTAACAGCTTCAAGAAGGGCTGCCATTCCACTTGCATTGTCATCTGCCCCTGGATTGTTGGCGTAAACATCATAATGGGCGCCAACGATAAGTCGCTTGCTCTTTTCAGGCCGCCAACTTCCGATTATGTTGTGATAATCGTTTCCTCTGGCGTTCCAAGTTTGTCTGGATGTTGAAAGACAATATTGATTAAAGTAATCTTCTAAAAAATTTGCACAAGTATTTAAGGCCTTGAGGTTGCCGAAATGCCTGTGTGGGTTAAAGTTGGTGAAATAACTGACGTGTTCGTATAAAGCTTCCTCGCTTGTTTTCATGTTGAAATGTCCGATTTAGAGTTAATGTTTTTAAAATAGATAGGATCAAATGAACGACAATCCAGAATTTTAGGCGCCAAGTCCTCTATTGCCAATAGAATTTTTAATTGATCATGGTGAAGTTGATCTATAAGATACGGCAGACAAGATTTTTTATAAACACCAATTAAAGGATGCACCCGTTCCTCATCAGCAGCGATACACACTTGATGGTGAGTTGAATTGTTGATTAAATGGCTAAACAGGTCCGACTTAGCGTAAGGGATGTCACAGGTCAGAATTAAATTGGTATCGAATTGCGTATTGGTCAATGCGGAACAAATTCCACTGAGCGGTCCCTTGTTTTCTACTACATCCTTTTTTACTGGGTATCCAAATTTTTTATAGTTGGAGTTATTCGAAATGATTTGAATATGCGGACTAACTTTTTCAGCTTGCTCAAGTACATATGAAATCATAGATTGTCCGAACAAGCTCATTAAGCCCTTGTCTTCTCCCATACGACTACTTTTTCCGCCGGCAAGTATGCTAATTCCAAATTCTTCCACGCGATAATGTAAGGATTTGTAAAGAAAATTTATCGAGATTCAGTAAAAACATACTAACCACCAATGGCGGTCATGCTTCGATTGTCAAATTCAAAGTTTTCATCATCAAAAGATTTTAATCCTGCGCGAGCTGCTTTTTTAGCGCCCATAGCTTTAGAAATGAGTGGAGTAATTTCGTTACCCTGTCTTAAAGCTGAAAGTAAATCTATTTCGTCATTCGAAAAAAGACAGTTTTTAACTTTTCCATCTGCTGTTAAACGAATCCGATTACAACTATCACAGAAAGGATTCGAAATAGAAGAAATGATTCCAAAGTCACCCAGGTATCCTTCAATTTTAAATTTTCGAGCGGTCCCGTTTTTTTCCGTTTCTAAAGAAGAGAATGCTAGGTGACTATCTTCAATAATTGTTAAAATTTCCTGATAATCAATTGTTTTCGAGCGATCCCATTTGTTCCCGTCAAAGGGCATGAATTCAATGAATCTGACTGAAATGTTAAGACCTTTAGTCTCCTGAACAAAATCTACGATTTCATCTTCATTGAAGCCTCGCATTAAAACGACATTTAACTTCACGTTAAAACCTCTATCTACCGCCTCGTGAATATTAGTTAGGACTCTTTCAAAATAGTCTCTTCTCGTAATTTGATTGAACTTTTCTTTACGAAGTGAATCAATACTGATGTTTAATCCGGAAATCCTTGCGGCAGCCAATTCATTCCAGTACCTGTCCAATAAAATTCCGTTAGTTGTGATATGGATATCTACATGCTGCTCAGCGATAAAACGCAGAATTTCAGAAAAGTTTTTTTTGATCAATGGTTCACCGCCGGTTAATCGAATTTTTTTTATCCCTAAACTTACAAACTGCCTAACAATAGAGAACAGTTCTTCTTGAGACATAAATTCTTTTTTATCTCGTAAAGGAATCCCTTCTTCGGGCATACAATAGCTACATCTGAGATTACATCTTTCTAGAAGACTTATCCTCAAATAATCATGATGACGATTGTGTGTATCTATTAATATCGGATTCATATCAAAAAAAAAAGCCTTCTCACAAAAGTAAGAAGGCTTTTCAGTATTTGTATTAATTATTGATCTTCAATTTCATTAAGTATGACTGGCATTGCTTCGGGACAATTCGATACTCTTCTTGAGTAATCAAAACTGATCACCACTTTTGCGCCATCTTTTTGATATTTGGTTGGAAGCGATTCAGGATCAAGTACCACCTTCTTACCGTCAATTTCAACCTCTATTACAAAATTGCATCCTCCACCTTCCTGTCCAGCGGACATATCTTTAATAGTTCCGTCAACATTGATATGTGCCCCTGTTATTTTTTCTTCAGTTTCATTAACAACCTCTTCTGTTGAATTAGTTGTTGAACTTGAATCTTCAACTGTAGCTTTACCAGCTCCACAAGAGGATAGAATCACACCAAGTGATAAAAGATAAACCAGTTTCATATTAGTTTAAGTATACTTTTTTCGTCAGTTTCGTGTTGTCTCCAGTCATTCTAATGAAGTAGACTCCGGTAGCATAATCCGGCAAGTTCAACTTAATTTTTTGATCAAGACCACCAACTTTTTCTGTAGCAATGACTTTTCCTTCAAGAGACATTAATTGAACTGTTACTTCATCATCTTGAATAGAATGCCAAACTGCTGTTAATGAATTTGGATCCTCTTGGTAAGCGTTGAAGAACGGGTGCTCCACATTGTTTTCTGAATCACCCAATAATTCCCACATAGCAAATGAGAATATTCGAGTCCTTCTTGACGAACCAGCTAACCATTCTCCAGTATACCAGAATGTTGCATCATCAGTTGGGTCAACTGACATTTGTGAGTAATCTCCATATCGATTTGCTCCAGTTTGTGAACCTGTACCTTCAACTGCAATTTGTTCGATTACCGTCATTTCACCTAAAGGATCATCATGATATCTTCCTGTATATCTAAGGCCAGCATATTCATTAGGTCCAGCAAAAGAATAGGCCATACCAATATTTCCGTTTAAATCCATTCCAATGCTCGCCATCCAACGAGAATTCCCATCATTTGGAGCATAGGTACCTTCTTGATAAACGGACCAAACTCCATCACCCGATTCTCTCAATTCAATCCATCTGATTCCTGCAGTATTGTTACCGTCAACATCAGCAACGGTTGTCATTAAGGCAACATTGTAATCAGGGAACATTCTATATTGAACTCTGTACATGAATACTCCTGCTAATGCATCTAGTTTTTGTGAAGTACCTTTTTGTGTGATGTCATCCCATGAGTTGGTGAAAACTGTGTTTAAGCTATTGATTGTAATCTGCTGATCAATCGTTACATCAGAGTTACTTGGAGTCGTCCAATCTACAGTACATTTAATTGACTTAATGTGGTCTGAAGAAACTCCCGACCATGAATTATCTTGAACATGGAAGTAGTAAAATGGAGCATCCATTGCAGGCTCAGTAGTTCCTTCAGCATAAATAGGTGCATAACTTCTAAAGAAGAAAGGCATACTAGGGAAAGTCATTGTAATTTGACCTGCAGAATTATCACCAACCAACATTTTCTCTCTTTCAAAGATTACACAGTTTTGGCTGCCAGAATTAGCAGACATATAATATCCATTTGACCAAACACCAAACTTCGGATAATCTTTAAATGAATTTTGATTAAAAGAATAAGCATAATAAGCTCCAGTAGGATCTGATGTTTCAGAGATAGCAATTAAAATTTCATAAGGTGATGCAGTTTGAAACTGAGAGATGAACCATCTGTCAGCATATCTATCATACATAATAATTGGGTCTCCGTCATTTGAAGATCCTGCCCATAATGAACTTAAATTTAGAGATGCACTAACAGAACTTCCTGTTTTATCCCATATTCTATAGCTAGAATTAATTGCTTGCACATAGTGTTCTGGCCCTGCTGCTCCAGACGGGTCTGGTGGGTAAGAGGAAGTACTCGTTCCGTTAAAATTAGCTTTGGTCATTCCAGCGCCAGATCTATTTCCCATTTCGAGTTGTGCAACAGGATCTTGGTCGTTGTTTTCTGGAATTCCTAAATCAGTAACTGCCGACCAATCTGTCCATTTTTTGTCACCAATTTTAGGTTCAGCTTCTTCATCAGCCGCGTGAAATTTCACGTCTTCCATTAATTCTCTTAATGGTGGAGTTTTAATCATATAGTTGCACTGCGTGAATACCGGATTCGCTCCAGATGTTCCGTTTTGTGCTTGTGAAAAGGCCTGTCCAGAGAATAGACCTAAAGTAAATAATAATGTAAATGTTTTTTTCATGGTACTTGTATTTTCAATAAAGTTAGTGAATTTGTTAGAGATTTCAAGCAAGAACTTAGCTTATTCTTGTAAAGTTATGCCGATAATAATTAAAGTTTGACTGAGCACGATTTGCTCATGGATTTTATATCTTCGCTTAAAATTGAAACCTTTGAAGCTTTTCAAAAAGAACATATTTGGGCAGTATATTTTTGTCAAAAAGTTGATTATTCGACTTTTTGGGAGTATCGTCTATTTCCGCTTTAATTGGCGGTATAAAAACGAAATTGAAGGTCTTGAGGTACTGAAAGATTTACCTCATCAAAATGTACTTTTCGTGTCCAATCATCAGACTTATTTTGCGGATGTGTCTTACTTTTTTATTTGTTTTCATTCTGCACTTTGGGGAAGATATAATAATATAAAATTCCCTGGTTTCTTAAAACCAAGACGTCACAATATCTATTACATTGCGGCTGAAGAAACCATGAAAAGTGGGTTCTTACCAAAGTTGCTGGCTCTTTCAGGTGCAGTGACTGTTCAAAGAGCTTGGAGGTCTAACGGTGAAAATGTCAGAAGAAAAGTGGATCGATCGGCAAATGCCAATATTGACAAAGCCTTAGAAGATGGTTGGGTCGTTACTTTTCCTCAGGGTACAACATCCCCTTTTGCTAAAGGTAGAGTAGGTACGGCAATATTAATGAAACAACATAGACCTGTTGTTGTTCCAATAGTGATTGATGGCTTTAGAAGGTCTTTTGATAAAAAAGGATTAAAAACCAAGAAAACTAAGTCAACTCTGAAGTTGAAAATGAAACCACCTTTAGAAATTGATTATTCTAAAACAGTCGAAGAGATTTTAGAACAAGTAATGGATGCGATTGAGCAATCACCAAAATTCAATTTTTCTCAAGAAGTAAAAAAAGAGCCCGTTGATTAACGAGCTCTAAAAGTTTAATAACTTGCTAAGTTGACGTTTTGTGTTTTGTCATACTTAACCGTATATTTTATCGTGTAAACTTTAGAATCAGATGGTTTTAATCGTGACTGCCATTCAAGTATTCCAGTGATTTCATCCAGATCTGCTCTGCTGATATCATCCAATTCAACTTCTATTTCTTTGTTTCTTGAAACTGGAATTTGGTCTTGTGTAATTAACTTGATGGTTTTGGTTTTATGATTTTTAATCTCGATTCGATAAGCCATAGTCTTAACAATTTTATCACCAACAATTTTTTCCTTTGAGTCATTTTTAAGTAAAGTCCTTTTGATTACCAAATTTGGATCTTTGCCTAAACTTAAGTCTAAGGTATCGTTCATTGTGTTCGGACTGATATAGGTATTTCCTAAATACGCCCCGTCATGGAATAAATTTGCTTTCCCCGGAATTAAATTTAGTTCGCCCAAATCGGTGATTCTAGCTACCATATATACAGATAAATCAAGCTTTGGTATGGCGTAGTACATGTATTCAGTATTCAAAGTTTTTGTATTGACCAAAACCATGTTTTTCTCATTGTCCGATTTAATGGTGTAGGGTAGGTCAATCTCATATTCTACTGATATGAGTTGCTCGATCATTGTCGTAAAATTTTCGGCGGTTAATGCGTCAAAATCATCTTCTGCCAGCTCCAATTCTTGTCTGTCTTTTGTAGCTTTTTTAAGGTCTGGTGAATATGCAGTTGAAGGCGTGTTTTTTGATCCTTGTTGTGATTCGTTGTAATAGTTGTTTCTGTAAGTGTAGTAATCTAAATACCAAGGGTATAGTGTAGGTTTAGTTTTGTTTGCATAAGGATTGTTAGTTGACAGATTTAGCTTCACACCTTCCCAATCTACTCCCGTGTTCTGATGTACATGTGCTTTATAAGTTAAATCAATTTTATTGGCAGCAGCGGATGATCTTAAATCGTACATGGGTATCCATCCGGCGTTGTTCACTAAATAAGAAAGCTTCACTCTGCCTGTAGCTGATTCTTTTGAAGAAATAGTGATTTTTATTTGATGTACAGGTGGTTTGGGTGGATTGTTAACGTAGTTGTTGTTAGAATTGTAATTCTGCAAAGTAGCTAATCGCGTGTTCTTTTTATTAAGATCTTTTGTAATGATAGCTTTTTGTCTATCCAACTTTAAAAGCTGGACATTGATTTCATTCATTTTGGCATGATAGAAAGCAATGGCATCTTTTAATAATGGGATGGAGTCATTTACTTTCCCTTCACCTTTGATGGTACCGTTGTTTTCAATAATCCGCTTCTCACTATTCAATACATCCATTTTATATTGTATTTCGGATAAATCATAAGAGATATCAAAAATTGAGTCGGTGAGGAGGTTGATTTCTTTTAAGATTTTTGGTGGTATCCCGTTTACTGGATTTACTATAGGGTCTGGTTCAGGGTAAAATACTGAGTATTTAGAATCAAGAATAATAATACTTCCAGTCGCCTGTACTTGTAAACTATTCGGGTCTATATTTGGACTTATACCTTCAATTACAAGAGTAGATATTCCTTTTGAAACAGAGTAAGAGGCTTTTCTCTCTACCTGAGCTCCTTGCGTGTATACTGTAACTTCTTTTATAGTTGACTTGATAACCGTTTCTTTCTCTGCAAAACTTGTCATTTGCAAAAGTGTAGCGGCTATAATAGTGATGTATGCTTTTTTCATTGTTGTCGGTTTCTATGTTTGAATAGAATTACAATAACATGAAAAAAAGGTTCAAAAAAAAAGCCTTTGCAAACTGCAAAGGCTTTTAAATATTGTTGTGAATGGTCTATCTGTATCTTCCAAGTCCTTTAGGAGATCCTAGACGATCCATAGCACATCTGAATCCGATCGTTGCTGTAGATTGATCTTCATCTAAGAATCTTCTGTTAGAACCAACAATCCAGAATGCTCTGTCTTTCCATGAACCACCTTTATACACTCTTGATTTATCAGAAATCAATGTAGTTGGCCATGCTGCTTGTGCATCAGAATTGATAGTCGCACCAGTTAAATCGTATTCTTCATGATCATTTTGGTACATCACTAATGACTCATCTCTAATTCCTTCATTCACTTTATTCTTTCTTTCATCATGACGCGTTAAAGATCTATCCGTAGTTCCACCATAGAACATAGAAGACTCAAAATCTCCATCAACAAAGTCTCTGTAATCAGAATTCTTGTAGTTTGTTCTATTAATGTTCTCTTCAGCTGTTACTTGTCTCCATTTTAATTTACCAGGAGTGTTGACGATATATTCAGCCATTCCAATTCTTAACTCAGAGATAATTTCAAGAGGATACGTATTTCCTAAATTATCTTGAATATCGAATCTTGGATCAACACCATCAAATAATCCATCAAAAATGTTTGTTTGAATGATCTCAGAAGCTTCCATATACCACTGGTTATCAGCTGCATCAATCGCTTGGTCAACAACTCTGTTCAATTCGTATAGCAATTCTAACTCAATTGAGTCTTTTGCTTTGTTTTTAGAAAGATAAACTTGCTCTGGTGGTGCATTGTAGTAATCAATATCATTTCTTGACTTCACATTCATTGTCATTCCAGGATAAGTCAAAGATGTAGTATCTGATGCTGACGGCATGTGGTCACCAGCAGAAATTCTTTGGTATCTCTTTCTTTCATACTCATGTAAGTATTCTTTGATTCCATATACATCATATAATACTTGAGT
>JAUHXX010000001.1 GCA_030426825.1 Bacteroidia bacterium
ATACCCTTCTGAGTTTGTAATTTTGTATCAGCTTTTGGGAATTTTTTCAAAGCCTCTACATAACTATCTAACTCATAATTCAAGCAGCACTTCAACTTCCCGCATTGACCTGCTAATTTTTGAGGGTTCACCGAAAGCTGTTGATATCTGGCAGATGCAGTAGATACTGACCTAAAGTCAGTTAACCAGGTTGAGCAACACAATTCGCGCCCACAAGAACCTATACCACCCAAACGAGCAGCCTCTTGTCGAACACCAATCTGCTTCATTTCAACTCTTACCTTGAATTCGTCAGCCAAATTTCTAATCAACTGTCTGAAATCAACACGGTCTTCTGCAGTATAATAAAAGGTAGCTTTATTGCCATCACCTTGATATTCTATATCCGAGATTTTCATTTGAAGCGCCAATTGAGAAGCCAATTCTCTTGACTTGTACATGGTCATCTTCTCTTTCTCTCGATAATTCTTCCACTTCTCAACATCTTCAATTGTTGCCTTTCTGACAACATTACGTGCTTCATGTGCTTTAAAGTTCGGCGCTTTTTTTCTAACTTGAATTCTGGCTAATTCACCAGTAACAGAAACAATTCCAATGTCATAACCTGGACTTGCTTCAACTGCTACTATATCTCCAACCTGAAGATTCAATCCTTTTAGGTTTCTAAAAAATGATTTTCTAGAATTTTTGAATCTTACTTCAATTATATCGTAAGTGCTTTGACCATTTGGCAATTCAACATTTGCCAACCAATCGTAAACAGCTAATTTATCGCATCCGCCGGTGCCACAGGCACCGTTACTTTTACATCCATTCGGCACACCATTTGAACTTGAACAATTCGTGCATCCCATAGTAAAAATTTATAGTGTCAAAGTTAAGAATTTGGCTTAGAAATTAAACCATAAACAACTAACTTAATAAACAATCTCAATGTTTTGGGCTCTGGAGAGGTACTTACTGATCACTAATCTTTGATCCTTAGTAATACCAAGATCTCCAAGATTTAGGTACTCTAACTTATCCAGTTCACCAATCAATGCGGGTATTTCATAAATAGATGTTCCAGATAAATCAAGCGACCTTAATGATTTTAATCTAAAGAAACTTTCAGGAAGCAGTGTCAAAGGGTTTTCATCTAAAGCAATGTCATTCAACCCAATCATTTCTCCTATATTTTCAGGTAATGATGTTATTCTGTTTGATGAAAAATGCATGGATTCTAGCTTTGACAAATTTGTAAAACTTTCAGGAACTGTTGAAATGCGGTTATAATCAACATTTAATTCTTGCAAAGACACTAAATCACCAATAGATTCTGGAAGTTTGTTTAACTTATTGTCACTTAAATCAAGTTCTTTTAACAGAGTTAATGCACCCAGTTCAAGCGGTAATTTTTTCAATTTATTCTCATAGAGAAATAAAAACTCAAGTCGCTCCAACTGGGCGATTGCGTTTGGCAATTTTTTAATCTGATTATCCCCAAAATCTAAAATTGTTAACTCCTGACAAGAAAATAATTCGGCTGGGAATTTTTTGAATTTATTGCTGCCAATATAAACCGCTTCTAGGTTGTCCAGCTCTTCAAAAGAATCGGGTAATTTGCTTAATTCATTGACGTAAAGGTCTGCTACAATTAAATTCTTCATTTGACCAATATTCTCAGGCAATTCAATTAGATTGTTAACATACAAGTCTAGCTTTGAAAGTCCGGTCAAGGTGCAAAATCCATCCGGTAATTTGGTTAATTTATTTTTGTGCAGTGTAAGCTCTCTTAAATTCTTAAGGTTTCCTATGGAATCGTGCAACTTAGTTAGGCCATTATCATTTAGCCTTAAATATTGAAGTTTGCTTAATCTTGTCAACTCTACCGGCAGCTCAATTAAATCATTTTTTGAGAGATCTAAATATTGTACATTGACAAAACGATCTATATTTTCCGGCACGTCCTTTAGATCCTTACTTGATAGATTCAGAACTACAACGTCTTCCGGATTTTGACTAGCCTCTAATATTGAAGTAAACTCTTTCTGATTGCGAATCTGATCTAATGTCAACAGTTGAGCCCTAAGCAAAAACGGAAGCATGCTCAAAACGACAAATAAACCAACTTTTTTCACAGAATAATTTTCACTTTTGTACTATGTATCCAGCGGAAAGGTTACACTCCTTTTCTTACCAACTTAGTTAGTTTTATAACCAAATCTGTAAATAGAATTTTTGCATTCGCGTTGCGCTCAAGATGATAATGCGCTTCATTAAACTCTTCCATCAGTTCCGTGATGTTCTGGTTATTAATAAATTTTGCAAATTTATTTAGGAAGGCTGTTTCTTCTTCTCGCAGATTCAGCAACTGATCTTTCATGTAATTCATGATGATGCTTTCTCTGAATATGTGCAAGCCATATTTAATAAAATTCTTTTGTCTTTGTTTCCCGATTTCTGCTATTTCATCACTGATAGCCATTAAATCGTTTGGGTTTGCTGCGTATGCCGAACGCATAAGTTTCACAAATAGATCAAAATAAGCCAATTGATCTTTATCACCATGTGCAGCATTTAGCGCCTCTACCATATTACCTTGTGACAAACTAGCTATTGAATGTGCAACGGCTTTGTCTATTCCATTCTTTTTTGATAGATAATCGGCTACTTGTTCTCTTTTCAGAGCAGGAACTGTTAAGGTCTGTGTTCTAGAAATAATTGTTGGAAGAATTGCCTCGTTATTATCGCACAACAATAAAAACAGGGTTTGCTGTGGTGGCTCTTCAAGTAACTTCAACATTTTATTTGCCGCTTGCGCATTCATTCTTTCAGGCAACCAAATAATCATGACCTTGTACTTTCCAGAAAATGATTTGAGGGATAGTTTTTTTAGGATCGCTCTACTTTCATCTACACCGATAATTGGATTTTTTCCTTCAGAACCAATATGGTCTAACCAATTTTCAACACCAAAATGCGGTTGTTTTAAAATGAGTTGATTCCATTCTGAACGCAAATCATCTGAAGTAGCCACTTTATCAGCCTTAGAAATTGGAACAGGAAAGGCAAAATGAAGATCAGGGTGTGTTAAGGAATTCATTTTTTGACAATTCGGGCATTCACCACAAGCATCTTTCTTCCCGGGATTGTCACAAAGTAAATACTGCGTGAAGGCTATGGCTAGACCCAATTTTCCAGAACCCTCAGGTCCCAAAAACATTTGTGCGTGACCGATTCGATCATTTTTTACCTCAGCCAATAAATGTTTGACTGCATTTTCGTTTACTATGACATCCTTAAAAAGCACTGGGCTAAAATTAGTTATTATCATGGTACGAATTTTGCCTATTATGGTAAAATTCTTAAATTTAAACACAGGGCAGTATTGCCTGAATCCTTAAAACAAACAAGATGAAAAAAATACTTACACTATCCGCGCTATTTTTTGCACTAGGTTCATTTGCACAAGTTGGCGTTAAAGAAACTAATGTCAATATAGATGGTGGCAAAAATGGTTTTGAAATAGAAATTCCATATGCTGATAAAAAAACTACAGAAAAAGAGCTAAAAGACTTATTTAAAAGCTGGAAAGGCAGTTTTTCAGATAAAAAAGGGGTCATGAAGTCTGACGACTGTAAAGACAAAGACATGGGTGAAAACACTTTTGACGTTTACGGAACTGTGGTAGAAAACGGTGAAGATGGGTCGAAGGCTTTGGTGGCCGTAGATTTAGGAGGAGCTTATTTAAATTCTTCTGATCACAGTTCTCAATTTAAAGTGATGGAAAGCATTTTAAAAGTATGGGGTGTTAAAACAGCTACCATTTACGTGCAGGAAGTTGAAAAAGAAGAAGAGAAAATCTTAAAAGACAAAGAAAAAGAACTGAGCGACTTGGAAAAAGATCAGGAGAAGATGGAAAAAGAAATTGAAGATTATAAAAAGAAGATCGAAGACAACGAAAAAGCCATTGAGCAAAGCAAGAAAGATCAAGAAGAAAAGAAAACTGAGATTAAAACTCAAGAAGGTGTATTACAAGAAGTAATCAAGAAAAAAGAAGGAATTAAATAATTCACCTTTTATTTAAGAATATATTTGTCCCCCTGCGTTTTACCGTAGGGGGATTTTTTATGGGTGAAAAGTTAAAATATTACGTCATTCTTCATCTGATCGTTTTGATTTGGGGAATAACAGGGATTCTAGGAGATGAAATCAATCTATCTGCAGATAAAATCACCTTTTTTAGGACACTCATTTCCCTATTTTCATTGGTGTTGGTAGGAATCTTTTTAAAAAAATCTTCTCAAATAACTCCTAAACAAATTGCCCAAATTACTGCGACAGGAGTAGTTGTTGGATTACATTGGTTCTGCTTTTTTTATTCGATTAAACTAAGTACAGTTTCAATTGGTGTTGTTTGTATGTCAAGTTCAACCTTATTTACTTCGATTATAGAACCCATCATTTTTAAACGGAAGTTTTTAATCTCAGAATTGTTATTGAGTTTGTGCATTATCGGGGGTATTCTGATCATCTTTGGTTTCGAAAGTCAGTACTATTGGGGCATCTGCTTTGGATTATTGGCGGCTTTATTTGCCGCATTATTTACGGTTATAAATGGTCGATTTATTACCAAAGTGTCTTCATTCAACATAACGAAATATGAAATGCTCGGAGGCTCCATAACACTCTTTATAATTTTATTGTTTAGCGGAAAAGTGGATAGTAATTTATTTACAGTGCCGGCACTTGATTGGTTGTACCTGATAATTTTAGGTATAGTTTGCACCACTATGGCTTTTATGGTATCTGTCTGGGTAATGAAACATGTTACACCTTTTACGGTGAGCATGAGTGTGAATATGGAGCCAATTTATACGATCATCATTGCCCTCATAATTGCAATGTATAGGGGCACAGACAAAGAACAAATGAGTTCTGGGTTTTATGTTGGCGGTAGTGTAATTCTCTTGTCTATATTTACCAATGCGTATTTAAAAAAGCGTTCAAAGTCAAAAATTGCCAAGGAAAAACAGACTTTGAGCACGTAATTAGCTTATTTATTATTAAATTGAAAGCTCGATAAATTCTAAAATCGATAACTTTGCAAAAAAAATAAAACCTAGTAAACCATTATCAAATGAAGAAGAAACTAATTGTACCTTACGACTTTACAGAAGTAGCTGACAATGCGATACATCATGCATTAGTTACTGCGAAAGTAGTAGATGCTGAAGTACACATCTTGCACGTTGTTGCTAAGAATGATGAAATAAAAGAAGCTAAAGCAAAAATTGAAGCTTCAACGAGCGCAGCAAAAGCCTCTTCTAAAGCTCCAGAAGTTGAATTAATTAATCACGTAAGAGTTGGAAACATCTTTGATGATATTGCAGATTTTGCCGTAGAAATTGGAGCTGAACTTATTTTCATGGGGACGCATGGAGCCACTGGATGGCAGCACATTACTGGTTCTCACGCGTTAAAAGTGGTAACTAGTTCGCCTGCACCATTTGTAATCGTACAAGAAAATGATATTAACGAATCAGGTTATGATGATATCGTTGTTCCTTTAGATTTACATAAAGAAACAAAGCAAAAACTAACCTTAGTAGCGAACATTGCTCAATACTTTGATTCTAGAGTACATGTAATTATTCCTGATGAGTCAGATGAGTTCTTGAAGCACACAGTAAAAGCAAATATTGTTTTCGCGAACAAATTCTTTAGCGAAAGAGGAATTGAAGTAACAACAACTTTAGCTGATTCTTCAGGATTTGATAAAGAAGTAGTTAAACATGCAGTAAAAGTAGATGCCGATTTAATTGCCATCATGAATCTTCAAAAAAATCAACTGTTAGGATTGTTTGGTTCTAACCATGAGCAATATATGATTACCAATGAGGCTCAAATTCCAGTATTAATTGTTAACCCAATTGATGCAACGAATTCATATCAAACTATTTTTACTTGATTTGAGACGAACATTATAAAAAAAGCCTCTTCATTTTGAAGGGGCTTTTTTGTTGGGTAAATCTCTCCTACTGATCCGTGATAAGCAATTACATTAGGGTAGGACCAAAATTTGATTGGATAAAAGTCTCTCGCTAATACATCATACCAACAATTGCTGCTGTCATTAAGCTGGCAATAGTTCCGCCGAGCAGAGCTTTCATCCCTAATTGAGACAACAGACCTTTTCTAGAAGGCACCAACGAACCGATACCACCAATTTGGATACCAATAGAGGCAAAGTTTGCAAATCCGCACAGCATGTAAGTAGATATAATAACTGATTTTTCTGTCAATTCTCCTGAGGCTTTCAACTCTCCCAGTCTCGGGTAAGCAATGAACTCGTTTAATATCGTTTTTTGACCTAATAACTCTCCCACCAATACCATGTCGACACTGTCTACACCAAGCATCCAAACAATTGGCGCGCCTACATAACCCAAAATGAATTGAAAAGATAGGCCGTCTTTATAAGGAGTAGACGCCGCAATCATTTGATTTAAATCGGTCACCTCTCCAACCCATCCCAAAATACCGTTACCCATTGCCATCAAAGCAATAAACACGAGTAGCATAGCACCAACATTCACAGCCAACTTTAATCCGTCAGAGGTTCCATTTGCAATAGCCTCTAAAAGATTAGTTCCTATTTTCTCTTTGGTAACTGTTATTTCTTTACTTATTTCTTCTGTTTCAGGAACCAATATCTTTGCTGCGACTACTGCCGCTGGAGCTGAAATAATTGATGCCGTTAGCAAATGCTTAGCAAAAAACGCCTGTTCGACTGGATCATCCCCACCAAGAAAAAACACATATGCTGCCAAGACACCGCCTGCAATGGTGGCCATCCCCCCAGTCATTAAACACATCATTTCTGACTTGGTCATCCCTAGCAAATAAGGCTTAACCAAAAGAGGTGATTCGGTCTGACCCAAAAAGACATTCCCAGCTGCAGCTAATGATTCAGCACCAGACATTCGCATAAATTTCTTCATGATCCAGGCAAAAACATAAACCACTTTTTGAACAATTCCTAAATAATAGAACATGCTCATTAAAGCTGAAAAGAAAATAATAGTTGGTAATACTTTAACAGCAAATGTTATTAAGGGGGCTTGCACCACTCCAACTCCCATTTGACCGAATAGGAAATCAACTCCACTATCTGTAAATGAGATAACGTCCACGAAAAGACCACTTAACCAATTAAAGCCTTGTTCAACAAATGGGACTTTTAATACTAAGAAAGCTATGACAACCTGAAGAATAGTCCCCTTAATCACCAATCCCCAATCAATTTTCTTTTTGTTTGAAGAAAAAAGAAACGTCAATGCTAACAAAAAGGCCATACCGACAATGCCTCGAATAACCGAAGTAAAGGTCATGCCTTGCTCCACTTTTACCTCGCGCGTAAAATCTTTTCTATTTCCGCTTTCTTTAAGTACTAATGCATTTTCAGTTAAAGAAATTACCTTAATCTCTTTTGAAGTGGTTTCAGCTATAACGGCACCTTCTATCTCTGATGCTACATGTTTTGAGTCACTATAGAATGCAGTTGTTGAATTTCCATTTGATTGATTACTGATTTCAATGGAATCAACATTATATGAATTTGGCTCTACGTAATTAAGGTTTATAATTCCTTCTTCATACTGCCAGGTTCCATTAATACTTTCGGCATACAATCCTGACTCAGAGAATTTCTGTCCAGAATCATCTTTGGTAAAAATAAAATAATCGGGGTTGTCTTCTACAGACTCGGATGAAAGAAGCCACTTACCCACTAGCGGGTCAGGTTTGTCGGATTTACAAGAGCTTAATAAGCCCACAACTCCTAAGAGCAGTATAAATCCAAGTTTTTTCACTTTTAGTTGCGTTTGTTCAGCTCATCTCTAATTTCAGATGCTCTTTCGTAATCTTCTCTATCAATTGCCTCTTGCATAAGAGTAGATAACTCTTCTGTAGACATAGCGCTCAGCTCATTCGCATTCGTTCCTTCTTCAGCCTCTTCAATTTCAGCCTCCATTGTTTCTTCAGCCTCTTCCAATTCATCTTCTAATTGAATACCTGCAGAACTTAAAATGTGCTCAAAAGTATAAACTGGGCATTCACAACGGATTCCAATAGCAATGGCGTCAGAGGTTCTAGCATCTATTTCCACTTCTTCTCCCTCTCTTTCACAAATTAGTTTGGAATAAAAGACGCCCTCAATTAAATTATAAATGACAACCTCCTTAATATTTACCACAAATGACTCGGCAAAAGATTTAAAAAGATCATGTGTTAGCGGTCTTGAAGGCTTCATGTTTTCAAGCTCAATAGCAATTGATTGCGCTTCAAACCCCCCAATAATTATTGGAAGACGTCTAGAACCTTGTTTTTCAGACAGCACTAGAGCATAAGCGCCAGATTGTGTTTGGCTATATGAAAGACCGATTATTTTTAATTCTATTTTCTCCATAAACATAAAAGGACTCCGTTAGGCGGAATCCTTAATGTGTAATACTAAAGTACTAATTTTGAGATTTAAATTTCTCGATTTCTTCTTTTAATTTAGGAAGAACTTCAAATGCGTCTCCAACTATCCCGTAATCAGCAGCTTTGAAAAACGGCGCCTCTGGGTCTGTATTAATTACTACAATAACTTTAGATCCGTTCACACCAGCAAGATGCTGAATTGCACCGCTAATACCTGCAGCAATATATAAGTTCGGACGAATAGCAACACCTGTTTGACCAACGTGCTCGTGATGAGGTCTCCATCCTATATCGGCAACCGGTCTAGAACATGCAGTAGCTGCTCCTAAAGCTTTCGCCAAATCTTCAACCATACCCCAATTTTCAGGGCCTTTTAAACCACGACCTGCCGAAACAACTAACTCAGCTTCTGGCAATAATATATCCCCTTCTTGCTTTTGAACATCTTTAACTACTACTGATGCAGCACCTGCGTCTGCAGAAAATTCTTCAACACTCGCAGAACCTCCAGTTTCACCTACTTGAATTGAATTAGGTGTTAAAGCGATTATTTTTTTATCTGATTTAAAAGCTACGTTTCCAAAGGCCTTACCTGAAAACACATTTACTTTTACTGAACCGTCTGCAGCTGGCAAGGCTACCGCCCCTGAAGCCAATCCAGCCTTAAGTTTAGCAGATAATCTTGGGGCAACAGAACGACCGGTTAAATCTTGAGAGAAAACAATCGTTGATGCACCTTCAGCCTCAGCTGCAGCAGCAACAATGTTAGTGATTTGAGCTGCATCCCCTGTAGTCACTCCTCTGTGAACTAAAACTTTAGACGCCCCTACATTTCCTAATCCTGCTAATTCTGCTTCTCCAATTGAACCATTTGTTACAACGGTAGTTGTACCAATTTTACTTCCGTAATGAACCGCCTCTAATGCGTTTTTTGCAATTGAGCCGTTTAATGTATCTATATATACTAATACTGACATTTTAATCTTTTTTTCGTGTGGAATTAAATTACTTTCGCTTCGTTGTGTAACAAACTTACTAACTCAGCCATATTGTCTGGCTCTACATATTTACATGCCGATTTAGCCTCAGGTAGTGAATAACTTTGAAAGCTTACTAAATCATCACAAGCCGCAGGCTCAATCACCTCAAGAGGCTTTGTTCTAGCCGCCATAATTCCTCTCATGTTTGGAATTCTTTGTTCTGCCATTCCTTTTGCTGAGCTTACTACAAACGGTGTGTTCACTTCAACAATCTCAACTCCTCCGGTCATTTCTCTATTAACCGTAGCTACACTTCCGTTTAAGTCTAACTTAGATGCAAGGGAAACAAAGGGCTGACCAAGCATTTCCGCTATCATTCCTCCAACTTGTGAACCGTTGTAATTAATAGTTTCCTTTCCGGTGAAAACAATGTCAAACCCGTTTGCTTTGGCATATTCAGCAATTTGAAAAGCCGTGAAATAAGCATCATTTGCTTCAGCATTTACTCTAACTGCATTATCAGCACCAATTGCCAGCGCCTTTCTAATAATAGAATCATCTGCAGGAGTTCCTACAGTGATTGTAGTTACTGTTCCACCAGCGGCTTCTTTTAACTCTAATGCTCTTACTAAAGCATACCACTCGTCATAAGGATTTACAATATATTGAACCCCAGCTTCATTGAATTTAGAATTTCCTTCTGTAAAATCAATTTTACTTGTTGTATCTGGAGCTTTACTGATACATACTAAAAATTTCATGCGCTTTTACTAATTTGGTTATTGAGAATTCTCAAAATATTTAAAAATCAAGTCTTATAAGATAAATCTTACTCAACTCATTAATTGCGAGCCGCAAATTTATCAAAATTCTGTTCATCTTGTATAGAATTCGACAGCTTTTTTATTATGCGTGAATAATAAATTACCTTAGAGTTTTGATGTTAACTCTTTAGACATTGGCTTCGTTCCACTTCTGAATCTATGTTCTACTTTACCTTGCTCATTTACCAGGATTTTCTCAAAATTCCATTTGATGTCACCTACAAAATCAACATTCTCTTGACTACACAACCATTTAAATAAAGGGTGGATATCGTCCCCTTTCACAGAAACCTTAGCTGCCATTTGGAATGTCACGCCATAATTTTTCTTACAGAAACCGGCAATTTCTTCATTCGTTCCCGGCTCTTGCTTCCCAAAATTATTTGCAGGAAATCCTATGATTACAAGTTCTTCTCCTACCTTTTCATGAAGCTCTTGTAAACCTTCATACTGACCAGTAAAACCGCATTCCGAAGCAGTATTTACAATTAAAATCTTTTTCCCTTTGTAGTCTGCAAATGATTTTTTCTCTCCATTTAAGGTTTCGAATTCAAAATCATAAATGTTTTCTTGAGCAAAGGACGCTCCACCTAACACCATTAAGATCATTAAAATATTCTTTTTCATAATTTTTTGTTTTAGAACAATTGGACTGTAATTTAAGTTCATTATTCAAGCCAATCAATCGCCAGTATGCACAACCATAATAACCCTAAGCCTATTCCGAAAACTATAAATAAGGCCAATAACTCTAACTTAGGGTAAAACGGTTTAAAATCCTTAGGATTATTAGGGTTTAAAGATAGATCAACCGTTTCATTTATGGTTGCATCTTGCGCAATTAAATAGGTTTTTTTATTCTCAAACTTTTCTCCTCTATATTCAAAACTGACGGTAACTATTTTACTCGGGGTTTTTGACCACCAATTTTTTTCTTCTTCAATAATTTCGATTATCCTTCCTTTAACCCGTGGTTGACGCCAGCCTATAACCACCTTAACCAATAAGATTAGACCTACTAAAAGCAATATGCAAGCAAAAATGAAAATCATACTTTGAATTTAACTGAAAATGTTCATTCTATTGAAAAGCGCTAAGAATAATTAAAAGAAATCTTAACTATATTTGAAACATGTTTAAACATTGGTTTTATCTTCTTTTATTCTGCGTTTCTTGTTCAAATGAATCATCAAATTTATCCCTTGAAGAACAAGAAGATGTCGACACAACTTCAATGCAAGATGTCTCAGATGCAGGCGTACAAACGAACTCAGAATTAGAAGAACTCAAAGCCTTTCAGATAGAGGATATGCCAGATAAATGGATTGCTCTAACTGATATTAGCAATGGTGAGGGAGAGTTTGCCATTGAAAAGTATTGTGATGCAGGCACCCCCGAATTGATGTTTTATAAAAATGATAGCGATTGGGAATTTTCTTGCTCATGGGGTCAGGATGGTGATTCTTGGAAAATTGACCATTTTGAAGGACAAGTCACCGATAATTTTGGGTCAGAATTAATAAAAGGCTATTTTATTTTGAAAAACCAACTCGTTTTTCCATCAGATACGATAACTTTTTCGTGGCAAACAGAAAATAAGATGTGTCAATTCGCAGACCTAAGCATGTCAAGCGAATATTTTGTGTCAGAAAAAAACAGTTCATTCTACTCTGTAAAAGAAGAAGATTGTGATGACTTTTTTGAAGAACCTTAGCCTATGAAAGATCTATTCTTATTAAATCCAGAAATCACTTATTTAAACCATGGCTCCTTTGGGGCATGCCCAAGAGAAGTGTTTTCTGAGTATCAACGATTCCAATTAATGCTTGAGGCTGACTCTGTACAGTTCATGACTAAAACCGGGGTCCAACTTTTAGATGAATCAAAAAAAGCTTTGGCAAATTACATCAACTGTCCGAAAGAAGATTTAGTTTATGTGACCAACCCTTCTTGGGCCATGAATGTTGTCATTAAAAGTCTGGATTTAAAAGAAGGTGACGAAATTCTGGCAACAGACCAAGAATATGGTGCAGTAGATAAAGCTTTTAATTATTATTGTAAGAAAACGGGAGCAAAATATATCCGACAAAAAATTAATTTGCCCCTACTTTCTAAAGAACAATTTATTGAGGATTTTTGGAAAGGTCTTTCAACTAAAACAAAAGTGGTTTGTTTATCCCAAATAACAAGCTCTACCGCTTTAATATTTCCAGTAAAAGAGATCTGCGAAAAAGCAAAAGAACTTGGATTAATTACCATAATTGATGGCGCCCATGTACCAGCACATATTGATTTAGATTTAAGTAAAATAAAAGCTGATGTATACACTGGTGCCTGCCATAAATGGATGCTGGCACCAAAAGGCAGTTCATTTTTATATGCCTCAAAAGAAATTCAAAACTCTTTAGACCCATTAATTATTTCTTGGGGTTATGACGCTCAATTTCCTTCTGATTCTCAATTTCAAGATTATCATCAATATCAAGGGACGAGAGATTTTTCTGCATTCTTGACCACGCCTGCATGTCTTGACTTTTTGAATAAAAACAATTGGAAGGATAAAACAGATGAAAGTAAGGCTTTGCTCAAACACTACTATCCAATTGTTGCAAAAGAACTGAATAGCAGCCCAATTTGTGAAGTGTCAGATGAGTTTTTAGGTCAAATTTGTAGTATTCCTATTCAAACTCCAGACCCAATAAAGTTAAAAGAAACGTTATTCAATGATTACAAAATAGAAATCCCTGTGATGAATAATGTAGGGCCAATCGTTTATACGCGTCTGTCTTTTCAACCCTATAATTCCGAAAAAGAAATTGAAGTATTCCTGGATGCGGTAAGAGATATTAAAGGCAAGACGAATCTAATTGGCTAGGCTTTTTCTTCCCAAATTTTCACCAAGTGAACCATGGTTTTGACTGCCTTTTCCATATCCTGAACACTCACATATTCATGTTTAGAGTGGATCCCCATTTCACCAGTAAATAAATTCGGACAAGGAAGACCCATGAATGAAAGTCGCGACCCATCTGTTCCGCCTCTAATGATAACAGGTCGAGGCGTTATTCCTACTCGTTGCATGGCTTCAATAGCATTGTCAGTGACAAAAGGCACATCTTTAATTACCTCCTTCATATTCCGGTATTGCTCGGTAATTTTAAACTCTGCCGTTACACCCGGATACTTTCCGACTACATTGTCCAAAATATCCTTCAAGCGGTCTTCGTATTCTTTCAGCTTCGCAGTAATGTGATCTCTGATGATAAATTTAACTGTCGCTTTTTCAAGCACACCGGTAAAGGACATTGGGTGAACAAACCCTTCGCGATCACTAGTTGTTTCAGGAGACCATGAGTCTTTGGGAAGTTCATCAACAAATTCACTCGCAACTTTAATGGCATTGACCAATTTGTTTTTTGCATATCCTGGGTGCGCAGAAATACCATGAATAATCACCTCAACAGAATCGGCTGAAAAGCTTTCGTCTTCGATTGAACCTAAGACTCCACCATCTAACGTATATCCGAAATCAGCATTTAATCTTTCCATGTCGATATGGTCAACTCCTCTACCTATTTCCTCGTCTGGCGTGAACAATATTCTCACTTTACCATGCTCAAAACCAGGGTTATTCATCATAAAATTTGCGAAATCCATTATACAGGCAACACCAGCCTTATCATCTGCTCCTAACAAAGTGAGCCCAGAAGCTGTAATGATATCATCTCCAATTTTCTCTTTTAAATAAGGATGTTTTTCTGTTGTGATAATTTGCGTTGAATCGTCCGGTAAGGTAATCGGATTACCATCATAGTTCTTATGCAAAATTGGTTTAACATGTTTTCCTGAACAATCCGGTGCGGTATCCATATGTGAACAAAAACAGATGGTCGGAATATCTTTTGAACTATTAGCTGGTATGGTGGCATAAACATAACCCCACTCATCCATCTCAGCATCTGCCACTCCTATTTCCAACAACTCTTTTACTAACACTTTTCCAAGGTCTTTTTGTTTCATGCTTGATGGAAACGTTGTAGAATTTGGATCAGCTTCGGTATCTATTTTTGCATATTCAATAAATCGATCTGCTACAGTGTGCAAGTAATTTTCAAGGTTCATGTTGGTAATTTTAAGGTGACCAAATTTAATAATTCTGAATTAGTCATTCTTTCTTTCGCCAAAGAATATTCCCAGCCTCAATTTAATCTCGAATGAAATTTGCGCAAAAGTATGGACATAGGTATAGAGGTCCTGTTTACTTTCATAAACTGATGGGCCCGCTAAAAATTCAAAGTGGAATCTTTTTTTAAACCCACTCAATCCGATTGCTAACATTCCGTGATGCACGAAATTATCGTGCTCTGAATCAGCTGATTTACTAAAATTTACGAAGGGTTTATAAGCCAAACCAACTGTAAAAAAGAATAACCTTTTTAGTCCAAATCGGTGATGATGATAACAGCCCATTTCAAATCCAAAACTGTTTCGGCTGGCTGAAGTTCCCAAGTTCTGTTTAGACAATCCACCAGTCAGGGTGTGGTAATTCCTATAACCGAGTCCACCCCAAAAATTATAATGATAAACTAGTCCGTAACCAAGTCTGACTCTCATCAGATCAATAGAAATGCCGTGCTGATATTTCATTTGTGGCAATGTGTCCAGATAAAAATTCTGACTTTTGGCAGAGATGGCCACAAACAAAAAAACTATTAGCAACTTGGGTTTCACATAAATAGAACAGTTCGCTATACTAAAAAGTTACTTTCAATAAAAAATGGGCTTCCTTTAGGAGGCCCATTTTTCAACAGTAAGTAGCGTTCAAGGCTTTGAGCGCTGTGTAGAGTTTCTGAGTTTAATTGACTAGGTGGATCACCTCCACATTTGCGCACACGAAAACTGTTTTAATTTCAGTTGCAACAAGATTAGTCATGATGGTCTTTTTAAAAGCCGTTAGCAAGAAATGCTAAAAAAATGGGCAAGTGGCTTCGTTGGACTTTTAATTCGAATTTTCTTATTCAAATTTAAATTCAAGTCAAAAATAACGTACTCAGAATAGTCATTTTTACTTTCAATAGAATTTAAGTTATGCATTCATTTAAAAATCGAATTAAGCTTTTAACGGTTTCAAACTAGGATTTTAACAACCTGTTCTCAAGGTGATCGCCAAAAGTTAGGGCAATTTACAACAAAATACTTTACAGCACAAATAATTTTTACGGCTTAAAAGCAATCTATTAATAAACCCGAATTTTTTTAATTTTAGAGCCAACGTTAAAGTCAATAAAATCTATTGGTTCTAGATCTGATGATCCCGTTGGGTTGATGTTACAATCAGCTCCGTCTAGAATAAACTGAACATCCTTTAATTCATCTGTTTCCATCACATATCTATCACTGATGTATGAATACCAGATGTGAGCATCCGGGTAGGCTACTTGAAACTCTTCAAGAGTAGAGCCAACTCCTACACCTTTGGATGTTTCATAATAATTAGACAACACCAACATTTCTTGAATATCTTTATCTTCATGGTGTTCATCATCCATTTGATGATCCATTATTAACTCCAACACATCTTCAAGCTGATTGAAAATAACATTGTGAGTCAGCTCTGGACCTGGCTCTCCTTCGCTCATTTCTGACTTCACAAATTGACGCATCTTAAGTTCTGTTGGTAAAGTGGGCACTTCAGAACCTATGGTGAACAAGCCCACATTTTTGGATGAAATGAGAATCGAATTGATTACCTCTGTTTCTTCTTCAGCAACGACAACTGAATCTTCCGTTACGGTCTCTGATACATTATTCGAATCCGTATTATCTTCATTTGATCCACAAGAAAAAAATAAGAATAACGGAATTCCGGTTATATAGATAGCTTTCATGATTTTAGGGTTTAGGCTTTTTCAAATATAGTCAAACAAAGCATGCAAAGCAATAGCAATCAGTCAAATAAACTTATCCGTGAATTGAAGCTTTTTGACCATACGATTGAATGATTTGTTCTTCAAATACCAGCCATTCATTCCAACGTTGAGTTACCTTTTCTATATCCCCGTACTGCTTAGCAAAACCTAAAAACATGGTGTAATGATTCGCCTCTGAAATCATTAGCTTGCGATAGAATTCAGCCAATTCTGGATCCTTAAAGTTCTCTGACAGCACTTTAAAACGTTCACAACTTCTAGCTTCAATCAGTGCCGAAAACAACAGTCGATCAATAAAACAATCCAATCTATCCCCTCCTTTTTCACAAAACTTGTAGAGACGATTTACATAATCATCCTTCCGTTCTCTTCCCAATTCAAGCCCTCTTTTTTTAATGATTTCATGCACCATTTTAAAATGCTCAAGCTCTTCATCAGCCAGTTCAAGCATAGCATCTACCAAATCAGTTTTTTCAGGATTTAAAGTAATTAATGAAATGGCATTTGTTGCAGCCTTTTGCTCGCACCAAGCATGATCGGACAGAATTTCCGAAATATCATTTTCAACTATATTCACCCAACGAGGGTCAGTCTTTAATTTCAATCCTAACATGCTTTTTTCTTTCAAAATTAAGAATAAATGATTTCGGTAAAATAAATCTGTTCCCGAAACGACTTAATGAAGTACATATGAAACTATATAACTTTAAAACCAATATTACGAGTAAAAAGAAAGCGCAAAATTTAATGCTCTTGTTACAGAATTACTTTAATATCATATCTGCCGAAATTGATTTTGAAAAGATGAAAGGACTTATGAAAATAGAATCACCTGAACTTTCACCAATCAAGGTCACCAAAGTTCTAAATGAATTTGGATACACTTGTGAGGAAATTAATTAATCCTAGCGTCTATTATGGCTATTAAGTCATGCAAATTCAAGTCTTTTAATTCGGAAGAAGCAACCAATTGTTCTATATTCTCTGAGTTCTCTAACAAAACAACTGGGCAATTAAATTTTTTCTCCGCGGCTGATCGTTGATTGCAATATTTAAACTCGGTATTCACCTTGATTTCCGAAATGAAGTTTGCCCAATCTTTCTTGCTTCCAAAATTCCCATGAGTTATGGAGCATAAATCGCAGGCATAGGTTTTGGGAGAAAACACTTTATGTAAAAAATCAACAGATTGATTGAACATGCCTGACTTAGCATTATAAATGAAAATTAGCTTTTGCATGACCTAGTTAAAATAACAAAGCCCAACGATTGTCGGGCCTTGTACACTACTTACTTTGGAATTACATACTGCTTTTGAAAAACGTTTTTCTCTACTTACAGAAAACCATGAAAAAACTCTATCTCAAATATAGCATTCATTTTAACACTAAAAACAAAAAATAGATTTATCCACCAATTGTCTAGCTGAATACTAATATTTTAACGACCAATTAAAAATCTACCCCCTAAAAATTCTTACTTTTGGTGGATGACTCAAATACCAAAAAGTAGTTTAGACTTCATAAACAAACTTTCAAAAAATAACAACCGAGACTGGTTCAATGCCAATAAGGACAACTACTTAAAGGAACATGAACATATCATTTCATTTGCGGACCAACTATTAGCTGCAATGAACCTACATGACAATATTGAAACAGTTTCTGGTAAAAAATCGTTGCACCGCATATATAGAGACACCAGGTTTTCAAAGGATAAAACTCCTTACAAAAATCATTGGAGCGGAGGATTTAAGAGAGCCACTCCACAATTAAGAGGGGGCTATTACTTTCATATTGCACCAGGCAATTCGTTCGCAGCGGGCGGGTTCTGGGGTCCAAACTCAGATGATCTTAAACGAATTCGAGAAGAAATTGCATTGAGTGGAGATGATTTTAGAGATGTTTTTGAAGAAAGAAACTTTAAATCATTGTTTGGAAACCTAAGAGGAGAACAGCTTAAATCGGCACCAAAAGGATATCCAAAAGATCACACAGAAATTGAATTGTTGCGATACAAACAGTTCCTAGTTAAAAGAGATTTCACAGATCAAGAAGTTATGGCGACCACTTTTCTATCTGAGTTGAATAAAACATTCATTGGAATGAGACCTTTTTTCGATTTAATGAGTGAAGTTCTTACAACCAACTCCAATGGAGAATCAACATTGAAATGACAATCCAACGGTCAAACCAGATTGTACTTTAGGCGAGATTAATTTCAGATCGGCGTCCAACTGATCTGCTAACATTTCAATCAATTGCATACCTAAACTTTCGACTTTCGTGATATCGAAATTCTGCGGCAATCCAACACCATTGTCAGTATAGGAGAAATGAAACCTTTGGTTATCATCAAAAAAGGCATTTATTATAACTTGACCCTTATTGTCTGGGAAGGCATGTTTAAGTGAGTTGCTGAACATTTCGTTTATCATCAACCCGAGCGGAATCATCTTATCAATATTGAATTGGCAAGCTTCATCTATTTGCATATCCACCAAAATTTCATGGCTAGGTGGAGCGTATGACATAAAAATTGATCGCTGTAAAAAATCAAGGTATTCGTTCAATTTGGTGAATTCAAAACCCTCGGAACTATACAACATTTCATGTACCAACGCCATAGAATCTATCCTTGATTTACTGTCTCTAACAAATGCTAAAATTTTTGGGTCAGTTTCGTTTACAGTTTGAAGTCTCAACATTGAGACTATTATTTGCATATTGTTTTTAACCCTATGGTGTAACTCTTTCAATAGACGCTCTTTCTCCTTTAAAGAAATTGAATTTTCTTTTAGTTCTTCCCCCAACATATTAACGCCTGCAGCGATTGCCGAAAGTTCATCTCTAGAAGAATCGACAGGGATAGCTTGTTCAAAATCTAACCTGGCATAGGACATTAATAATTCCATAATGGCCTTTATACGCTCATCCTTAACCTCCATTGACTACCAGAGATTTTTCCATAGACCATTCTATGGCGTTTTGTTCATTTGAAAAAATCCTAACGGGAACTTCAGGTTTGCTAACGCCTAAAAAAAAGTTAGCAATCATTCTTGATAAGGCCGAATCTGCAATAATCGCAATGCTGCAAACATTACTTTTTCTGCCCTTAAGTGTAAAGTGTTCTCGAGCTTCTTTAGTCATTGATTTCATTGCTCGCGAATCCACAATTAAAGAATAAAAAGGCTCAGCTAAATCATTAACAATTTTACTGTTTTCTATTGCGTTATCAATCTCAATCACTGCACCTTCTTTTGTTTGCGTTCTTGCAATCCCGTCCTCTCCCATCCAAGTGAAAAAACAAGTTGTTTCATGATATCCCGTTTCTGGTAAACGCATGCTTAAATATATGATATTTCTTCAAATTGCTTATCTTGCTCCTATAAATTCAAATGAACCAATTTGATTAAAAAATTCAACGATACTAGAATTAACTTTAAATTGACGGTTGCCTTTTTCACAATCGCCTTTTTATCAATATTGGTAATTGGTCTACTCTCCTATTTTTCTGGAAAAAAATCTCTCGAATTAGAATCCTTTAATCGTCTTACAGCAGTAAGAGAAATGAAGGCTACTCAAATAGAAGATTATTTCTCTGACATTACTAATCAACTCATTACATTCTCAGAAGACCACACTGTTGTAGATGCGATTAAAGATTTTCAAAACGGATATGATTCTTTATTGATTCAGCTTAATGTGAATGCTGGAATATTAGATTCTGCTAGTATAAGACTAAAAAATTACTATCAAAACGAATATCTTCCACGATTAAATCACAATGTCCAAATCTCTGAAGATGTTGAACACCACTGGCCTAAAGACCAAACAGCAGTGTTATTACAAGACATCTTCATTTCGAACAACAACAATCCTGTTGGAAAAAAACACTACCTCAACCAAACTAACAATCAATGTTCTTACGGAGAAGCTCATGCCATTTATCATCCTTTGATTCGTTCTTATCTTGAAAAATTTGAATACTACGATATTTTTTTAGTTGACCATAATACCGGCCGCATTATTTACTCGGTTTATAAAGAGGTCGATTTTGGGACGTCTCTTATTGATGGGCCTTACGCAAACTCTAACTTAGCCAGGGCCTTCAATGCTGCCAATGAGTCCACTGACAGGGATTTTGTAAAGCTTGTAGACTTTGAACCTTATCATCCTTCTTATAATGCGCCTTCTTCATTTATCGCCTCTCCCATTTTTGAAGGTGAAGAAAAACTAGGAGTATTAATTTTTCAAATGCCCATTCAGAAAATCAATGAGATCATGACAAATCGCCACGAATGGGCTGATGTAGGTCTAGGTGAAAGTGGAGAAACCTATATTGTAGCAGACGATTTCACATTAAGAAATCAATCCAGGTTCTTTATTGAGGATAAAGAAAATTACTTCAAAATGATTAAGGAAATTGGGGTTCCAGAGACCACAATTGCGCAGATTCAAAATTTTGAATCAACTGTTGGTTTGCAACCTGTGAAAACCTTTGGTACTGAGGCTGCTTTAAAAGGCGAAACCAATACTGAAATCTTCAATGATTATAGAGGCGTACCTGTTTTATCATCATATAAACCATTACAAATCCAGGATATGCATTGGGTAATCATGAGCGAAATAGACCGTGACGAGGCATTTGCACATGTTTATGATTTACGGCGTAATATCATTGTCATATTTATCGGGCTTCTAATATCTATCATATTTGCTTCGTTTTTTATTTCCAAAAAAATTACCAAACCTATTAAAATTCTTACCGGAAAAGCTCAAGAATTGGCCGGGGGTAACTTAGATGTTGAAATTGAAAGCAATAGTAAAGACGAGATAGGACAATTAGCAAGTAGCTTTTCAGACATGCAACACTCAATCCATGATTTGGTGCATAATTTGGAAGACAAGGTTCAAGAAAGAACACAAGAAATCCAACAACAAAAAGAAATTCTGGAGATCAAAAATCAGGAAATATTAGATTCTATCAATTATGCTCTGAGATTACAAAAAGCCATTATCCCTACTGAAGCTAAAGTTAAATCTGCGTTGCCGGAAAGTTTCGTTTATTTTAAACCTAAAGATATCGTTTCTGGAGATTTTTACTGGATGAATCAACTTGAAGATAAAGTATTGATCGCAGCAATTGATTGCACAGGTCATGGAGTACCTGGAGCAATGGTTAGTGTTGTTGGAGCAAATGGTTTGAATCGTTGCGTAAAAGAATTCAATCTCAACAAACCGTCTGACATCTTGGACAAATTAACAGATCTCGTAAAAGAAACTTTTGAGTCTGGAGAAGACAAAGTAAAGGACGGAATGGATGGCGCGTTAATCTCAATTGACTTAAAGAATAGAAAGCTTGAGTATGCGGGAGCAAACAATCCTCTTTGGATTATTAAACAAGAAGGTGCTTTGATTGAAATTAAAGCTAACAAACAACCGATTGGCGATTTTGATTTTAGAAAACCGTTTGAAAACCATACCATTCAACTTTCAGAAGGAGATCAGGTTTATATTTTTTCGGATGGATATGTTGACCAATTTGGTGGTCCAAAGGGCAAAAAATTTAAATATAAAACCCTCAAAACTCATTTAGAGGACAACAGACACCTGTCTATGGATGAGCAAGTTAAAGTCTTAGACAAAAGATTTCAAGAATGGAAAGGGAGTTTGGAACAACTTGATGATGTTTGTGTCATAGGAGTAAGATTTTAGATAACGAATTACACCCTGTTTTATAGAAATTCACTTTCCGTTGTGAAAACATCATAAGTTTTGTCAGCTCAATTTCGCCTTATTACTGTACTTTCAGTGATTATTTATTTATATTTACAATTAGCACAATTGATCTTGATCAATTAAAATGAATAAGCTTTTACTCTCTATCCTTATTTTAGGGGCAACTTTTATTGCTCATACTCAGCCTGCAAATGATGCTTGTTCTGACTCACAGCGGCTTTGCGCAAACCAACCACTGCAAGGAACAACAGCTGCCGCAACAGTTGACCCCGCTTCTGATTTAGATTTCTGTACAGTAAATACAGCAACCGTTTGGTATCATTTTACTACTAATGCAGCAGGAGGTAACGTTACAATAGACATCACGAACATGTCTTTTAACCCGGGAGCCACATACGGACAAACCATTGACGCCATTATTTATTCAGCAACCTCACCTTGTGTACAAGGAACTATGAACCCTGCGTCGGCCTGTGGAAACAGTGGTGTAGACTTCAGTGTAACAACCTTTGCTGCCTTGAATCCAAACACCACCTACTACCTAATGATCAATGGTAACACAAATGGAATGGCAAATTCTGCAGAATGCGATTTCACAATTGATATTTCAGGCCCGGCAGTAGACGCAACTTTCCCAACAGCATCAATTTCTACAATGGATTCGGTTTTATGTGAGGGAGATGATGTACCAGTTGAAACAATCATTGCCAATTGCTCCGATACAGCCACATTTGATTGGTATTACAATAACACGCTCATCCTTTCTGGTCCAACCAATGATTTTTCAACTACGAGTTTAACTGAAGATGGATACCTTAAACTAATCATCAACTGCGGCTCAATCTGCACTTATTCAGACACTACTGATAGTATTTTTTACGAAGTTACTCCAATAGGTGCTAATGCCGGACCCGACAAATTTATTTTAGATGGGGAACTCGCTAACATTGAAGGCTCAGGGAATGGTACACCTTTGTGGAGCCCAACTGGCACATTAACAGACCCATCTAGTTTTACTCCCACAGCAAATCCAAGTGTAACGACAACCTATTTTTTAACTGTTAACAACGGGAGCTGCACAGCAACAGATAGTATGAATGTTTTTGTAGGAGAAGTGGTCACGATTTACAGTGGGTTTTCTCCTAACGGGGATGATATTAATGACAAATGGGTCATCAAAAACAGTGCTCAATACCCTGACATGGAAGTGACAATTTTCGACAGATCTGGACAGAGAATTTATCACACAACAGGTTACTCAACTCAAGAAAAATGGTGGGACGGAACCTATAAGGGAAAGGCACTACCAGTATCAACTTATTTTTATGTCGTTGATCTAAAAATTGGTGATGAAGGTATTTTCAAAGGTCAAATAAACTTGATTAGATGAGGATAGGATCGATAATCATATTGTGCTCTCTGCTCTTTTCTTTCAATGGAATTGCCCAACAATTGGAACATTATACCCAGTATCAACACAACCAATTTGCATTCAATCCAGCCGTGGCTGGAACTAAAAACTGCCTAGATATTAGAACGGGTTATCGCTTTCAATGGGCTGGAATAGATGGAGCACCTCAGACAGGATTTATCAATGCTCACGCTCCCTTAAGATTAGGTAAAAAAAGAAATACTTTTGGGCCGAAACATGGAATCGGTGGTCAAATAAAGCGGGACGTTTTTGGCCCTTTCTCTTTTCTTAGCTTGCATGCTGCCTACGCCTTACATTTGCCCGTCTCAAGAAAATGGACCGCCTCATTAGGACTGTCGTTTGGATTCAAACAATCTGTCTATGATGCCGCCAACATAACAACGGAAATCGCAGATCCTGCCTTTCCTGGGACAAGTCAATCGTTTATCGTTTTTCCTGATGCGAAACTTGGGGCTTGGGTAACCAACAAAAAAACTTATGTTGGATTATCACTGCATAATTTATTTGGAAATACATTTTCGAAAATTGGGCCAGGTGCAAAAGCCCAAAGACATGTCTATATTACAGCAGGCCACAGTTTTCCGCTTGAAAAAAACTGGTCGTTCATTCCTTCGTTATTTCTACTTTGGACAAAATCAACTCCTATTGATTTTCACTTGAGTGCCCTGCTTGATTTAAATAATAAGTTTTCTTTTGGCTTGGGAATGCGAAGAACGGATGCCGTTACCGCACAAGTGCGAGTAAAATTCTTTAATTGGATATCTTTAGGGTATTCATTTGACTTTATCATTTCAAAACTAAATGGCAATATGTGGCAATCACATGAAATTACTGGTGGATTCAATTCGTGCTCAAATTATGGTAATTCAAGCACGACCGATTGCCCTAGTTTTGAATAAAACAACCTTTGACGCTATCCTTTCGTTTTGTATATTGAAGTCGAATAGGAGGATAGCCAACAAATATTTGACTTAAATGACACCTACAAAATTACACACTATGAAAAAAATGAAGTCCTCATTTTTATATTCAGTTGTAGTTCTTATTGCTTTCACATTTATCACAAACTCTTCCTTTGCGGCGGACCTTTATTGGGTGAATGGCTCTGGAAATTGGAACGACTCAAACCATTGGTCAACAAGTTCTGGAGGCTCCACATCAAGCGCAATACCGGGCCCAGGAGACAACGTGCATTTTGACTTGAATTCCTTTCCGGCAACAAATAATGTTATTACAATCGCCCAAAACATTTCTATCAACAACGTCAAAATTAACGGTGCCCATTTTTTCGTTTTAGACGCACCCAATCACAACCTTGAGGTAAAAGGAGATTTTACAGCCAACACAAAATTTCACCTTAACGCTGATGAATTGACCTTTAACGGAAATGGAAATCATGTAATTAACACGAACAATTGTGACATTTCAGCTACCGTTGCTTTTGAAAACGGAACTTGGAATTTAAACGGGCACCTACAAACGACCGCATTGAAATCAATTTATTTTAATGGAGGAATAATCCATTCTAACGGGTTCAGTATTGCTACCGAATCTGTAGTAGCTAATGTAGACCCTGTTCAATTAGATTTTACGAACTCCTATATCGTTGGATATAATTCAATTGATTTAAGCCAAGCCTCAAATATTGGCGGAAATGCCATCTTTTTCACTGTGGACAATGAGGTTCCAGCCTCTAAAAAAGGAGGGTTCAATAATGCAACTTTTCAACGAGACCAAACTGTAAATTGTCAGTTTATGGGAAGTCCAACCGGCTTAGTTGTTGATATTACAACGATCGATTATGTTGGTGGATTTAATGTTTCCTGTGATGGAGTCTGTGATGGTGAAATTACAATTTCTGCCGCTGGTACCGCAGGGCCATATTCATATAGTTTAAATGGAAGCCCTTATACTTCTCAGACTGTTTATTCTGGACTTTGTGGTGTAACTTATACTATCTCTGTTAAAGACTCGTCTCAAGAAATTGGGGTTGGTTCTGGAGTATTTGTTAATTGTAATACTACTGAGAACTTGCAGCCTCCTGGTCCACTTATCTTAGATGAACTTGCTCCTCCCACTGATGTGTCTTGTTTTGGAGTATGTGATGCAGATGCGTTTACCGATCCTTTTGGTGGACAAGGTCCATATACGGTAACTTGGGCTACCAGTGGAGAAGTAACACCCTTCCCTACTTTCTTGTGTGCAGGACCAAATCCTGTTGAAATTGTTGATGCAAATGGCTGTATTTTAAATACTTCTATCAACATTGGTGGACCACCAGACATTACAGCAATTCTTAGCATTAATGAACCAACATGTAACGGTGATTGTGATGGTGAAGTTAACATAATTCCAGGTGGTGGAAACGGAGGCCCTTATTCATATGTTTGGACGCCCGTTCCGACTTCTGGTCAGGGCACGGAGCCAGGAATAGGGTTTTGCGCTGGACTTATAAATGTAACAATTGGGGATGTAGCTGGCTGTACTAAAGACACCACGGTGACTATGACCGAACCATTAGTCTTAACTGCAGCACCTACTGCAGATGCGCCAACAAGTTGTTTTGGCTCTTGCGACGGACAAGCAAGCGCTAACCCATCTGGGGGTGCAGGCAATAACACATTTGAATGGTTCACTTGTGCTGGTGTATCTACCGGCATAACTGATGAAAATCCCAACACGCTTTGTGCCGGAGATTATTATGTGGTAGTTACTGATCAAAATGGACTAGGATGTTCTTTTCAAAGTGGTTGTATTACCATAACTGAACCAACAGAAATTGACGCTACTGCTGATGCTTATCAGGTTTCTTGTTTTGGAGTGTGTGATGGATCTGTTGATGTTGACGCTACCGGAGGTGTTCTTCCTTACACTTATTCCTGGGTAACTGTTCCAGGAGGAACTGGAGTTGGAGCCAACGATACCTTATTTGGACTTTGTCCCGGATTATATGAAGTAATCGTTACGGATGCAAACCTTTGTAATTCAACACCAGATACGGTAGAAATTCTTGAACCAGCACCAGTCACCTTATTGCTTAATGGAACCGACCCAACTTGTTATGACCTATGTGATGGATCTGTTGTTGCCACTCCAGGAGGAGGTACGGCTCCATATGGATTCAATTGGATACCAGCACCAGGAGCTGGACAAGGAACTGCGAACGGAACCAATATGTGTGCAGGAACATATGATGTAACCTTAACCGATCTTAATGGATGTAATGTTACAGAGCAAGTCATCTTAAATAATCCGCCTCAGTATGATATAACTACGGCCCAAACCAACTTACAGTGTGCTGGAGATGCAAACGGGACAATTGATGTGACCGTAAACTCCGGAGGTTCTGGAGTTGGTTATACTTATACCTGGGTACCTGCTGCACCTATTGGTGACGGCACTCCTAATGTGTCAGGTCTAACTGCGGGTGTTTGGTGCGTTACTATTCAAGATGATCAACTCTGTGATACCACACTTTGTTTCACAATTTCAGAACCAAACCCATTAACAGCAAACGCATCAGTTATATCGCATGTCACCTGTTTTGCAGATTGTGACGGTTCCGGACAAGTAGTTATTAATGGAGGAACTGCTCCTTATGTGATTTCTTGGGCCCCAGGAGGACAATCTTCACAAGTAGCAAGTAACTTGTGTGCAGGAAATTATACTGTAACGGTAACAGATGCAAATTTATGTTCTGTAAATGATAACATCACAATCAACCAACCCACTCAATTCGACCTGAGTATGTCTCAAACCGACATTAGTTGTTTCGGTGATTGTGTAGGTGATGCAACCATTACAGTGAATAGCGGCGGAACTCCTCCATACGTATATCAATGGAATGATCCACTATTACAAACCAACCCAACAGCCATCAATCTATGCGCAGGAAATTATACTGTAACAGTTACCGATCAAAACCTATGTGATACAGTCATAGCTTATACTATAATTGAGCCAGCTCAGATCGTAATCGATACCAACGTTACCAATTCTTCTTGCTTTGGTACGTGCTCAGGTGAAGCAAATATCACCTTAGTTGGTGGAACTGGAGCATACAATTTCGAATGGTTTGATGTTGCTACTGGCCTTCCGCTTGGTGTTAATAACGATTCAATTTCAGGTCTATGTCCTGGACAATATTATGCACAAGTGACGGATGCTGCACTTTGTGTAGTAAATTCTGATACCATAACAATTACTGAACTTCCACCAATAAACACGTCTATAATATCTATTGGTGATGCTACTTGTGGTGTATGTGATGGAACGGCTGAGGTGCTGGCAACAGGAGGTACAGGAACGTTTACATATACTTGGACTCCGGTGCCAGGAACTGGTCAAGGAACAACAACTGTAACTGGACTATGTGCTGGTGCTTATTCAGTTGCCGCAACAGATCAAGCTGGTTGTACCGCAAACATTGCAGTTAACGTTAATAGTGTAGCCTTAGAAGTAACAACAATGGACTCTACAGACATCACTTGTTTTGGGTTGTGTGATGGAACCGCCACAATAAGTTACAATGTTTTAGACCCTCCTTACACAGTAACCTGGTTCGATAACTTAACTGGATTACCAATAGGAATTGTAGACAACCCCGCTTCACAACCCAGTACAGCGACAGGTCTATGCGCTGGAGAATATCTTGCGGTTTTGACGAATCAATCTGGATGTGTAACCTCTGACACCATACAAGTTAACGAACCGCCTCAAATTACTGGAAGCGTTACACCAACCCCTGTTACATGTAACGGAGCCTGTGACGGATCAGCAGCAGCAGTTGCTGCAGGCGGCACCGGTGTATTGACTTATACATGGGGACCTGGCCTTCCAGGTGCTGGTCAGGGAACGCCAAATGCAAGTGGAATGTGTGCAGGTAACTGGACTGTTACAGTAACAGATGCGCAAGGTTGTACGGCTGCATTCCCAACAACTATTTCAGAACCAGTTGTACTTGCCATTACAAGCGAAAACTCTACTAATATCAGTTGTTTCGGTGCAAATGATGGAACTGCAACAATAATTCATTCTGGTGGTATCCCACCGTACAATTATCAATGGATAGATTGTAATACAGGTTTACCAATTGGACAAACCTCACAAATGGCAACGAACCTACCAGCGGGAGATTATCAAGTTGTTGTAACTGATGCTAACGGTTGTAACGTTACAAGTAACTGCCTACCTGTAATTGAACCCTCTGCTATCACGGCAAATTTAAATGCCAGTCCGGTAAACTGTTTTGGATTTTGTGATGGTCTTATTGATGTCGTACCGGCGGGAGGATCTGCCCCATATTTTTATCAATGGCAAGATGAATTCTTTGTTGACCTCCCAGGTCAAACTAATGACACGTTAAATAATGTTTGTCAAGGAATGTATAATGTTGTAGTAACGGATTTCAATGGCTGCTCAATGACTTTTGGGCCTGTAGACATGACCTCTCCAACCGACCCGTGGAATGTCACAACCAGCCAAACAAATGTTACCTGTTCTGGTAATTGTGATGGTACAGCAGGAGTCATTGTTGTCGCTGGAAACAATCCGCCATATACTTATCAATGGGATGATCCTTTGGCACAAATTACTCCAACAGCAACTTTTCTGTGCCCTGGAGTTTATACCGTAACCATCACGGATGCTAGTATTTGTGACACTACTATTCAATTTACAATTGTAGATGCCAATCCAATAATAGCCAATGCAACTATCAATAATGTGCAATGCTTTGGGGATTGCACTGGGTCTGTAACTGTTGCACCAACTGGTGGTGATGGCACATACACTGTTAATTGGTCCGATTTACAAACTGGGCTGACTGCTTCAAATTTATGTAGCGGAGCAATAACTGCTACAATTACTGATGGCGGAGGATGTTTTATTGATACTACTATCAATATTACTGAACCACCTGCATTAGTTGCAAATTCAACATTCTCAAATAATGCCAGTTGTGGGGCATGTAATGGTAGTGCAACAGTAAACATGGGTGGTGGAGTTGGACCTTATACTTACGATTGGACGCCAGACCCTGCTGGAGGTGATGGAAATAATAATGCGACAGGCCTGTGTCCTGGTGTCGTTTCAGTATTGGTTACTGATGCCAATGGATGTACTTTAACAGAAGTCTTTGCTATATCAGATATCAATTCTGAAATTCTAACTATGGATTCAATTGATGTTAGTTGTTTTGGTGCCTGTGATGGATCCGCAATAGTTAACTACGTATGTAGTGACCCAGGATGTACAAATCAATGGTATGATGGAGCCACAGCAACCCCAATAGCTGGTGAAACAGGAACTACTTTGGCAAATCAATGTGCTGGTGATTATTATGTTGAGGTCACAAACGCTTCTGGTTGTGTTGCTGTTGGGCTCACAACTATAACAGGGCCAACACAAATAATAGCCAACGAAAACATTTCGCAAATTACATGTAATGGCGCTGGTGATGGTCAAATAGATCTTTTCCCTAGTGGGGGTTCTGGTGCAGGATATACTTATGTTTGGAATCCTGTTCCTCCAAATGGACAAGGAACAAGTCAAGCGATCGGTCTTGGAGGAGGTATCTGGTGTGTAGATATTACTGACAGTGATGGTTGTACAGAAAACTATTGTTACAATTTAACAGAGCCAACAGCAATCGTAATTACCCCAACTATAACAGACCCATTATGTAATGGTAGTTGCAATGGAATTATTTCGGTTTCCGTAAGTGGCGGAACAGGAGGTTATAACTTCCAATGGTTTGATGGCGGGGGTGCTCCAATTGGCACAAATAACCCAATTATTGGATCATTGTGTGCCGGTAATTACTCCGTAGATGTTACTGATGCAGGTGGATGTACTCAAACGTTGAATGTTACACTTACAGAGCCGAATCCAATCAGCACCGCTATTGCAAGCACAGATGTACAATGCTTTGGCGCTTGTGATGGAACCATAACAGTAACCCCGGCGGGAGGATTTCCACCATATACCGTCAATTGGTTTAACTCAACTACTGGATTATTAATTGGACAATCAGGAGTAACGGCATCTAATTTATGTCCTGGTGACTTCCACGCTGTGATTACGGATGCCAATGGGTGCAGCTTTACATCAGCAACAACAACAATCACCGAACCGGCAGAATTAACGTGGACATTAACAACAAATGACGCTTCATGTTTTGGAGTCTGTGATGGAGACGCCACAATTACACCTCTAGGGGGCACTCCTGCTTATATTTATGAATGGCTAGATATTACAGGAACACCAATAGTGGGAGGAACGAATCCTATGGTTGCAAACCTTTGTGCTGGAAATTACACAGTACAAGTAACCGACCAAAACGGTTGTACATCAGGACAAGAACCAGTGGTTATTAATGAATTTCCTCAAATTACAGGTAACGTCTTCAGTAATGATGCAACTTGCGGATTAAATGATGGAAATGCAACAGTGTTTGCCAATGGAGGTAATCAACCATTTGTATATCAATGGTATGACAACTTGCTCAATCCATTAGTTGGAGAAACCAACAATGTATTATTAAATGCTGCTGCCGGTACTTACTTTGTAGATGTTACAGATCAAAATGGCTGTACAACACAATTTCAAGCCAACATTTCAAATATCCCTTCAACAACTCTTACATGGGATGCCGTTAATCACCCAAGTTGTTTTGGAGCGGCTGATGGAAGTTTAGCTATTACAACTACAGCCGTTAGTCCACCTCTGGTTTATCAATGGAATCCTGGAGGATTAATCGCAGAAGATCCAACCGGATTAACTGCAGGTAATTGGACTCTTCAAATCACGGATGCTTTGGGCTGCATTAATTTTTATGACACTACACTTATTGACCCAAGCCCAATTATAGTTACTCCTACCACTACTCCTACAGACTGTGGCCAATGTAATGGTGCGATAACGGTGGCCGTAAGTGGTGGAACCGGCACATTAAACATTCTTTGGAATACATCCGATACTGGACCTACAATTACAGGATTATGTTCTAGTATTTATGAAGCACAAGTGACAGATCAAAACGGTTGTCAAGTTACTGAACCAATTGATGTTCCAAATAATGGAGGCCTCACGGAAGATGTAGTAATTCAGGCAATTACATGTGCTGGGTCTTGTGATGGTCAAGCAACTGTAACAGGGATTGGGGGAACTCCTCCATATACTTACTTATGGCTACATGATAATTCAACAGCACAAACTCAAACAAACTTATGTGCTGGATCATATTTCTGCGAGATTACTGACGCCGCAGGTTGTGTGAGATCTATTGAAGTAGAAATGACGGATCCTAATGCTATAGACGCTACTGCATTAATTTCTAACCCAGCATGTGGTGTTAATGACGGATCTATTACAGTAAGTTCGAGCAATGGTATTTTACCTCATACTTATCTTTGGAACACATTAGATGTCACACCGGTAATTTCAAACCTTGGTGCTGGAACTTATACATTAACGATTACAGATGCAGCTGGATGCTCTCAAGACTTTGTGTATGGGCTTAGCAATTCAGATGCAGCGATAGCTATGTTAAGCAGTATAGATGTAAACTGTCATGGTGTATGTGATGGACAAGGAGACACGCTTTCTGTAACGGGAGGAACAGGACCTTACTCATTTGATTGGTTGGATAATACCGGTTCCTCTACTGGAATATTAACTCCTTTAGCAACGGGATTATGCGCTGGTGATTATATGTTACAAGTTACGGATGCATTAGGTTGTATTTCATTTGAAAACATTACCATCAATGAACCGGATACAGTAATACTCAATCCATTGTTCAGTGTTGACCCATCATGTGCTGGATTATGTGACGGTGAATTAATTGCGAATCCAATTGGCGGAACATTACCGTTTGGATTCCTATGGGACGATCCAGCCGCTCAAAGCACCATTACAGCAACAGGACTTTGTGACGGTAATTTTAATGTAGATATTACTGATGCAAACGGTTGTACGTTTACTCAGTCTGGAACTGTAACGGAACCAAGCGCTATTACCGTGGTTACTGATAGTATAATTGATGCTACATGTTTAAACTCACCAGACGGTGAAATCTATATAACTATTTCAGGCGGAACTCCGGGATATACAACTCAGTGGGTTTCACAAACACTCACTGATACAATACCTGATGAGGACCCAACTGGGTTGTTGCCAATGGATTATTATTTAACTATAACGGATGCTAACGGCTGTATGGTCATGGACACCATGTCTGTTGATACCTTGCTAGTTGTTTTAGTAGATGCAGGTTTAGACACTCTTTTATGTTCTGGGTTTGGAACAAGTTTATTTGCTACTTCAAATGTTGACCCAATGGGCGATTATACTTGGTATGACATCAGCATGACTACCAACTTAAGTGACACAAACGAACTTGTAATCAACCCTGGCAACCCAGGCGTTACAGATTATATTATTGAAGTCACTTTAAACGGATGCTCTCATTCAGATACAATTTCAGTTACAACAACCTCTCCATTCACTGTAGATGCTGGACCAGATGTAGACATGTTTGCTACTCAAACCGAATCCATTGGAGGGAATCCAACATCCAATGAAGTCACGCACGTGTATTCATGGACTCCAAGTCTATTCTTATCTGATACCACCTCAGCTAATCCAAGTGTGATTCAGCCTACTTCGTCAAATTGGTATTTCGTTACCGCAACAGATACAAACGGGTGTACCAACATAGATTCTATGTATGTTGAACTGCAACCTGACATAATAATTCCTGATGGTATTTCACCAGACGGAAATGGGCTTAACGATACTTGGATACTCGACTTTATGGAACTATATCCGGGTGTAAGCATGGAAATTAATGTTTATAATAGATGGGGAGAGCCGTTGTTCACATCTGACGAAACTTACCAAGATGATTGGGGTGGAACAACAAAAGACGGTAAAAAACTTCCAGCAGGGACTTACTATTATACTATAACAATTGATCATGAGGACTTCCCAGATCCGTTTACTGGTCCGATAACAATAATGTGGTAAAACGAAATCAGATGAAAAAATTATTAATTATACCTTTTTTGTTCTTTTCGTTTAGCGTTATAGGACAGCAATTACCTCAGTTTACTCAATACATGTTTAACCAGTACGCCTTTAATCCGGCCTATGCTGGTCTAAACAAATATTGGGAAGCTACAACCGTTAACCGGTATCAATGGTTGGGAGTAACAGATGCACCTAGAACATTTACTTTAAGCGCACATGGACCTTTAAAAAATGAAAAAGTAGCCTTAGGAGGATATGTATACACAGATGTTGTCGGTCCAACCAGAAGAATTGGTTTCCAAGCATCTTTCACTTATCATTTAAAGCTGACTGAGAATTTGAATATGTCATTTGGACTTTCTGGTGGTTTCAACGAATGGTTATTAGATGCAGATAAAATCACGACCTATCATCCAAATGATTTTTATTTTTCTAATGGTCTTTTAAAGTCGTTTGAGCCTGACGCTAAATTTGGATTTTATCTTTATCATCCTGATTGGTATTTTGGGGCCTCAATTGGCCAAATGTTCCATAATAAAGTTTCTTTCCTTGAAACACAAACAAGCTCAGAAAGCTATATGGAAGACCACTTTTACTTCAACGGTGGATATAAGTTCAGGATTGGAGATGATTGGGGAATTGAACCAACAGCTATGCTTAAAATGGGGTTGCCGGCACCAGTTAAATTCGATTTAGGAGTTCGTGGTATTTATAAAGAAACTGTATGGTTAGGTATCGGTTGGAGAAGTAATGATGCCGTAAATGCAATTATCGGTTATAAATACAAAGACATGTTAACCATTGGTTATGCCTATGACCTAACTATCACCAAGCTTAAAAACTTCAACACGGGTTCACACGAAATTATGTTGGGTGTTAAATTCGGTAAAACTGGTGGCCAAAACACCAACAAACCTTCGTTGGAATAAATTTGATTATCTTCATGCACCTCTTAAACCTAATGTGCGTATGAAAAAGATCTTTCTTTTTTATCTATTTATTGGCCTTGTGTCATTTTGTTCGATAGGACAAGACTTAAAACAAAATATCCGTGGCACTGTCGTTGATGCTGAAAGTAAATATCCCCTTGTTGGAGCTAAAGTAATCGTCACCTCTGTTGACCCACAAATTGGTGGGATATGTGACGAGAAAGGAAATTTCACCTTGCTAAATGTCCCTATTGGCAAACATCAAGTAGATATAAAATCTATCGGATATAACCCAAGAAGTTTAACAGTCATTGTAAATGTTGGTAAGGAATCTATTATCAACGTTCAAATGGAAGAATCCGCCGTTATGGGTGAAACCGTAGTTGTTACTGGCCGTCAGAAAGGTGAGGTCATCAATGAAATGGCAACAGTATCAGCACAAAGTTTTTCGGTTGAAGAAACTAATCGATATGCTGGAAGTAGAGGTGACCCTGCCAGAATGATGTCAAACTATGCTGGAGCGCAAGGAACTGATGATTCAAGAAATGATCTTGTTATTAGAGGTAACTCACCATTAGGAATAATTTACCGTGTTGAAGGTGTAAGTATACCTAACCCCAATCATTTCGCTATTGCAGGATCAACAGGGGGGCCGGTATCTATTTTAAATAATAAATTTTTAGATAATTCAGACTTTTTTATGAGTGCATTTCCGGCAGAATATGGAAATAGCGTTGCGGGCGTATTTGATTTGAATTTAAGAAAAGGAAATGATCGATTACATGAGTTTTCTGGGCAATTTGGCTTTCTTGGGACCGAACTATTATTTGAGGGGCCACTATCGAAAAAAACGGGTGCCAGTTATCTAGTAATGGGCCGATATTCAACTTTAGCGCTATTTGATAAGGTAGGATTACAATACGGAACGGATGCAACCCCAACGTATGGAGATGCTGCTTTCAAATTGAACTTTCCGTTAAAAAAGGGTGGGAATTTATCTCTTTGGAGCATTGCAGGAACCAGTGGTATTGATATCCTAATTTCAGATCAAACAGAACCAGACCAAGATGCTTTTGGTGAACAAGATAGAGATCAACTATTTGGAACCGATATGGCCATTGCCGGAATTACTTATAAAAAACCCATCAACAAAAAGACATTTTTAAAAACAAGTTTGTCTTATGCTTATCAAAAACAATCAACCCAACATTTGTACATTTTACGGACCTTACTTCCAGACAGCACTTGGCAATATGATGCGGACCCTTTTGATATGATGGGTTACTCTTATCAGATTCAAACAGGATCAGCCTATTTAAGCCTTAACCACAAATTAAATAAAAAGCACATCATCAAATACGGAATAAATCTTGATGCTTATCACATGAATATGCAGGATTCGATTCGTTTTGACATTACAGACTCGAGTTCTAACTTTTTTTACAGATGGGATTACAAATCTAACTCACCCGATTTTTTGGCCCAGGCCTTCTTACAATGGAAGTATAAGATCAATCAACGCCTTACATTAAACGCGGGAGTACACGCACAGTATTTTACATTAAGTAATTCATTATCTGCTGCTGAACCAAGAATTGGGCTCAAAATTGCAACTTCCGATAAAAGCGTTCTTGCTTTAGGAGCTGGAATGCACTCACAACATCATCCCTTATATATCTATACCTATCATCAAAATTTAGGAAACCAAAAAATCTATCACAATTTAGATATGGACTTCATTAGAAGTATTCATTCAGTGATAAGTTACTCCACCAAAATTGGCAAGTCTATGTCATTTAAAACAGAGGCCTATTACCAATATTTATACAATGTTCCTGTAACTGTAGAGCCAAGTTCATTTTCTATTCTAAACCAGGGAAGTGGCTTTGCCAGATTTTTCCCTGACAGCCTTGAAAACACTGGAACAGGGTATAATTACGGACTCGAATTCACAGTACAGAAATTCTTTGATAACAGTTTTTTCTTTATGACTACATTGAGTTTGTATAATTCTAAATACTACGGTAGTGACGGCATCTTGAGAAACACTGATTTTAACGGTAATTATATTGCAAACGCCTTAGCCGGAAAAGAATTCAAAATCGGGAAAACAGATAAACACTCCTTATCCCTTGGATTGAAAGTGACCTATGCAGGAGGTAAGCGAAGAGGAATTGTTGACCCCGTCATGACTGATTCTTTAAAAGAAGTCATTTTCTTAGATTCTGGATATAATGAAGTGCGATTTAAAGATTATTTCCGCTTAGATGTAAAGGTGAATTATGTGCTGAACGCTAAAAAAACAACACACGAGTTTGGTCTAGACCTTGTGAATATTTTGAATTATGATAATATCCTTGGATTAACCTATACACCGAATCAAGACAATCCTATGATGCCATATCAAGAAAGAAATCAGCTTGGATTTCTACCAATTTTCTATTACAAATTAGACTTCAAAGTTGCAGGAAAAAAAGAACCACCTATCGAATAGTGTAACCTTGTAAATAATGCTCCGTAAAAACGTTTATAAAACCTATTTTATGAGTACTTGTTTAGAATGTGAAAAAGATTTTGACGGCAGATCCAACAGAAAGTTTTGCTCTATTTCTTGTAAAAACAAATATCATAACACGCGGAACAAAGAGAAAGAAGCCGCGGTTTTAGAAATCAATAAGATATTGCATAAAAACTGGGCTACTCTTCACAAGCTATATGAAGTTTACAGAAGCGCTCCTATTTCAATGGATGTTGCCGAAGCATATGGGTATAATAAAAACTATTTTACGCATATTCATAATTCACCAATGGGTGAAAAATACACCATGATTTACGATTTAGGCCTTAAGAACCATATCGACAATAAAATTCAAATCATTATGATTGATTAAGGTTTTGAGCCTTTTTCTGTTTAATACTTCTTCAATTTCTGAATATTAGTCTGAAATTCGCTCCGTATATTTGTCAGTATGTCAAATAAGAGCCTTTTACTTTTTCTCGCTTCTGCATTTTTTTCATGCTTCTCAAGTTTTGGACAAAAAAAACCCATTGACCATACTGCATATGATGAATGGAAAAGAATTGAAGCTATTCAATTATCTCGTTCTGGAGACTGGGTAAGTTACGAGTCAAACCCATTAGATGGAGATAGTGAATTACATATTCAAAAGACTAACCAATCGATTGATCGCGTCTTTATAAGGGGTAAAAAAGCTCAATTCTCAGAATCTAATTCTTATTGTGCTTTTCTATTAAAACCTCAACATGACTCACTGAGAAAATTAAAGCTCGACAAAGTCGACAAGAACAAATTACCCAAAGACAGTTTAGTTGTTTATTGGACTGCGAGTGATTCGATTAAAAAAATCAAGGACATTAGTTCATTCAAAATTGCAGAAAAAGGAAATTGGATGGCCTATTTGCATACCAAAGATCTTAGCCCGGCCTTGGATAAAAAACAACTCAAAAAGCTAAAAAAGAAAGGACTATCTCCTCCTAAAACCAGTGGTAAAACACTGACACTATTTAATCCAATCACCGGGAAAAAGAAAAAAATTCATGGAGTAAAAGAGTACGCCTTTAATAGAACAGGCACCTTGATCGCAGTAACACAAAGTAATAAAGGCGAGAAAGACTCATTATCACTAACGGTCTTCAGTTTAAAAGATGATGAAAAACACACCATTGCTAATCAACAATTTTCTATCATGAAAATGAGTTTTGACTATCAAGGAGATCAACTCCTTTTCTATTCGTCTCAAGATACCGGTAAAACGAAAAATTATCAGCTCAGCTATTGGAAAACTACAACAACACTGCCTCAACTATTAGTAGATTCCACAACCTCTGGAATGCCTGATGGCTGGACCGTGTCACCCAATTCAAGACCTTATTTTTCAAGAGATGGCAAAAAGATCTATTTAGGAATCAATGAAATTAACAGGGAAAAGCCTGAAGACTCCTTGCTAGTTAATGAAAAAGCCAAAGTGGATATTTGGTCGGGGACTGATTTAAAAATACAACCAGAACAGCTAAAAAACTTAAAGAAAGAGAAGTCTAAAAGCTACTTGGCTGTTTACCGACTCGACAATAACTCTTTTCATCAATTAGAAAACGATCTAATAGAACGTGTGAGACCGTATAATTTTGGAAATTCCGATTTTGCCATTGGTTATGATACGAAATCTCATAGTAGAGAAAGAAACTGGGCTTTTCCCTGGAGAACAAATTATCATCTTTACAACCTGAATGACGGCACCCAAAAATTGTTAAAAGCAGAACTACTTCACGGAGGTTCATTATCTCCTTCTGGCAAGTTTTTTATGTATTATAATGGGTCTGACAGTACCTGGATGGGCGTTAACACAAGTGACTTAAGCGAAACCAATGTTTCAGACAATGTTCCGGTTTCATTTTCATCCAGAAATAACGGAATGCCATTTGTTGCATATCCTGAAAGTAGCTTGGGATGGATGAAAATTAACGGTGAGGAGTTTTTCGTTTGTAAAGATTTTTATGACGTCTGGTGTCTTCATCCAACAAATCCTAACAAAAATTTTTCATTGACGAACAGCGAAGGAGCAAAGTCACAAATCCGCTTTACAATTCAACATTTAGAAAGAGACAGCATCTATCTATCTCCAGAAACGATAATAATTAGAGGCATGGATGACTCAACTAAAAACGAATCCATCTATTCAGTTAGCTTTGAAGGACGTGAAGTTAACCTCAACAAACATATAGAGTCTCCCCATAAGATCATTTATTTATCAAAAGCACAGAACTCAAATAAAGTGATCATAAGAAGGTCTAGCTTTATTGAATATCCAGAAATAGAATTCACCACCACAAAGTTTAAGCAACTCAAAAAATTATCCAACACAAATCCTCAACAAGAAGATTATAATTGGGCCACCGTAGAGTTTGTGGATTGGAATGCTTACGACAGTACTAAACTACGCGGATTACTTTACAAACCAGAAGACTTCGACTCTACAAAATCTTACCCTATGATCGTTTATTTTTATGAAGATTATCAGGACAATATTAACTTCTATTATGCTCCCAAACCAACGGCATCAATAATCTATCCTACGGAATACTGTAGCAACGGATATATCGTGTTTATTCCAGATGTTGCCTACGAACCTGGTCATCCGGCAAAATCTGCATATAACTGTATCGTTAGCGGAACTGAATATTTAGTGAATAAGTATTCATGGATTGACTCAACAAGACTTGGATTACAGGGGCAAAGTTGGGGTGGATATCAAACAGCTCAACTCATTACTATGACCAACAAATACAAAGCTGCAATGGCAGGTGCTCCAGTAAGCAACATGTTCTCTGCTTATGGCGGCATTCGTTGGGGAAGTGGCTTATCTAGAATGTTTCAATATGAGCGAACACAAAGTAGAATTGGATATACCATCTGGGAGCGCCCAGATTTATACATAGAAAACTCTCCCATATTTGGAATTCCTAACGTTGAAACACCACTTTTAATTATGCACAATGACAAAGATGGAGCGGTGCCATGGTATCAGGGCATAGAAATGTTTATGGGTATGAGAAGGTTAGATAAAACGGTGTGGATGTTGAATTACAATGATGATTTTCACAACTTAACGCGACTTGCCAATAAGCGGGATTTAAGTATTAGAATGAGACAGTTTTTTGATCACTACTTGTTAGGCAAGCCTATGCCCGACTGGATGAAAAATGGATTACCTGCAACTGAAAAAGAATTTAACAATGGTATTCAACACGAAAAATAACGTGGTTGTTGACTAAATGATCATTTTTTAATACCTTAACAGCATTAAATGAATCTATTTAAGAGTATAATATTAGTTTTAGCCATGTCCAGTTTTACTGGATTTAGCCAGAATGTTGTGACTATTCCAAACATTTTCACTCCAAATGATGATGGTGATAATGATGTTTTTAGAATACGTGATGCAGAAGCATTTGATGAGCTAACCTGTACGATTTACAATCGTTATGGAGAGCCCGTATATCGATTTTATGGTTTAAATGGCTCTTGGGATGGCTATAGTCATGCAGGTGTCAAAGTAAGCGCCGGAGTATACTTTGTAATACTAGAAGTTTCTGCTTCTGATGGTGAAAAAAAGACACAACAAGCGACTTTACAAGTCCACTATTAATTCCTATTCCAACAGCAGTTCAATTTGATTATTCTCATCCGCCCTATTCTTCAAGGTGTGATTGAGATAGATTATTAATCCCAACAGGACAATTGCTATAATGATTTTTCTAATTAGCGCCCATGGGATCTTTCGCTCGTGTTTTTTAAACCGCTTGAGGTTAATTTTTGAGTCATTCTCTGTCATACTTTTACACCCATCAAGCAAACATCATCAATTTGTTCTAAATCCCCTTTCCATTCTTTAAACCTATTGAGCAATCGAATTTTTTGCTCTTGCATTTCCAAATGATTATTCGCCATCAACAACTCTCTTAACTGCTTATACTTAAACTTTTTACCCTTCGGTCCACCAAATTGATCTGCATATCCATCTGAAAAGATATAAATTGAATCACCTGGGGAAAGCTGAACTTTATGATTGGTGAACTTATCAGGTCTTTCTGGCATGTATCCAACGGGTTGTTTATCTGGTTTGATTTCCTTCATTTCTCCGTTTTGCACAAAATAAACCGGATTATTGGCGCCGGCATACTCAAAGGTCAGGGTATTTAAATCGAGTACACATAGAGCCATATCCATTCCGTCTTTCCGGGCGTTTTCTGAACCTTGTTGACTTAGTGCTGTAATGACACGTTCTCGTAGCTCATCTAGGATATCAGATGGCTGTAAAATCCGTCTTTCATTGACGATCTGATGTAAAAATGTATTACCAATCATACTCATGAAAGCACCTGGAACCCCATGTCCTGTGCATCAGCAGCCGTAAAAACTACTTTACTACCAACTCTTGAATACCATAAAAAATCTCCAGACACTATGTCTTTGGGCATTAATATGAAAAACGAATCTGAAAACAAGCCTTCATTTTCTTTAGTGGGTAACAAGGCCTCTTGAATTTTACTCGCATATTCGATACTTGCAGTTATATCATTATTCTTTTCTTGGATGATTTCATTGGCAACCTGAAGCTCTAAATTCGCTTTTTGTTTTATTCTATTTCTATTATACAATACAAGTGCGAGTCCTACCAACAATAAAAGACCAACCACCACAGAAACAATTATCAATTTTGATTGATTTAAACGCGCCTTGTTCTCTTTGTTTTGGAGACTTTCAATTTTATTTTGTTGCTGTAAAATTTCATTCTCTTTCTGAGTCTGTACAGAATTATACTTCTCCTGCATTTCTATTAAAGTCTGTCTATTCTCTTGTAACTGAATAGTGTCACGCCAAGCCATGTACAACTTATAATTATCCATAGCGTTTTTGTACTCACCTAAATTTTCGTAAGTACTTGCTATTCCTTTATAGGCCGCCTTTTTTGCACCAGGAGAGTTCAATAAATCTGCATATTCTAAAGACTTAAAATCGTAAACCAAGGCAATTTTATTTTTGCCTTGACGCCTAAACGCAAGGGCCAAATTATTATAAGACCTAGCAACTCCGTCTAGGTCGTTTAATTCGCTTTGTATCTCAATTGCCGAGAAGAACCACGCTTTTCCGTCATCATAATTGCCTTTAGAAATCTCAAGGGCTCCCAAGTTTAAATATACGGTCGCTTCGGTTTCTTGATTATTTTCTTTTATTGCTAACTCCAAAGCAAAATCTAAGTTTATACGCGCTTTTTCAAAATCCCTTAGTTGAATATAAATACCTCCAAGGTTTAGATAAGAAGTTGTTGCCCCTTCAACATTTCCCATTAACACGTCAATTCGGGCGGACTCACTCATTTTTTCAAGACCAGTTTCATACTCGCCTAGATTCATATAAACCATGGCTTGATTGTTTAATGCCTTGGAAAGATGTAGAGAATCATTATTAATTTCTGCAAGTCGATAAGTTTCTTGGAAATAATGTAAAGCCGAATCTTCCTTTTCCATTCCCAAAAAAGAAATTCCTATTAAATTGGTAGTAAACGTGATGTCTTGTGAAGATTCTTTTACAGCCAATTCATGTGCCTGTCTAGCTATTTCTAAAGCCTTTTGTGAATCATTGTGTTGAAAGTTAAAGCTCAGCTCACCCATCAATATAATCTTCTCATGCGGGTTTTTCGCAGTAAAAATTTGAGCCGACAAACTATCTTCAAGGTAAGACTGTGAGAATGAAGAGTTCACTCCTGCGTAAAACACGCAAAACCATATAAGTAGTTGTTTTAAATGCATCTTGACTAGCGTAAAATACTAAATTTAATTGCTATATTGAAAATTGAACCACAATTAAAACAAATACAATGGAAAGAGATTTTTTAGTACGATCACACAGAGAAGGCACAGTTGACACTACAGCTGACATGGAAACTATAATCAGTAATATGGGCTGCATTGGATTCAATAAGCGAGCACTTGGTAAAGTGACTATTATAGTTCAAAAAACAGGCGGAGAAATAACCAAACAAAAAGTAAAATGGGATGAAGCAAATGATCCTATTTTTAACGAATCACAACGAAAAGATGCAGATTCACTGTTGCCTATGGCTGTAAAAGTTGTAGATGGGGGTGGAGATGATGGCGAAATAAGAATTAAACTTATCGCAAAACTTTAAAATCAAGATATACAGACTAAAAAGGCGAGCTAAATAGCTCGCCTTTTTAGTTTCTTCTTCTCTTAAATAAAGCAAAATCAAGATTGGTATAAACCAACGAAAACTCAAGCCCCCCAGCTCTTGCAACTTGACCAAGCTTTGACAAAGTAATATCATAAGACAGACCCAGTTTGAAGCCCTTAATATCTACAAATACTACAGGTGAAATAGCGTCATTGACTCTATAAAATAATCCTCCAGATAGATGAGCATCACGTGTAAGACCAGTAGTCTTAGACCCTGATGAGATTCTATATCTTAACATTCCACCGAACATAGTTTCAGAATGTGGTCCTTGTAAATACTGATTAAAAAGCACCTCTACACCCAATTTAGACCCAGATATATCTTTTAAAAACGAAGCGTTAATCCCCAATTTGGCATATAACTCTTCTTTAAAACCAAGTCTATATTTTAATTCGGGTTTATTGACGTGCAAATACGAAAACCCTATAATAAAATCAGTAGCATCATCCCTTTCAAATCCAATTTTATGATTTCCATATCTATAATTCAATCCGAATCCAATATCAGGGTAAACAAAAGAAACTAGGCTGTTGTTTTCATTATTCGGCAATGTTTGATCTAATTCAGTTCCATTAAATTGATTCGCAAAAAGCAATTGTCTTAAATCTCCCGTTCGCTGGCCAATACCAACTTGAATTGCTGCAGATAAAGCATGTGATTCTCCTAACGGAACAATTGCGTTAGCATTCATTAACATCTGCTTAGTTCCAAACTTACTGTCACCGCCTTTATCATTATAGAATTGCATTCCTACACCTAGATGTGCCCCATTTTCTCCTTTTGACTTAAAGAAGTTCATGTCAGCAGCTACCGAGGTTGTTTGAAATTTGGTTCCAGCACTTACCCATTGACTTTTATGCGCCACTCCTACTCGTTCCCAACCATTAAACATTCCAGTAAACGCTGGATTCTGCAACATTGGCGTTTGCTGAAACTGTGTAAAATGAATATCCTGGGAAAAAGCGGTCGAAGCAATTAACAAGGAAAATAATATCCCGAACTTTTTCATTATCTCAATACAGTAATGTTACCGGTAGTTTTATTGCTTCCAGTTTCTGAGGACTCATAAATCAGCACATAGGTATAAATCCCTGTGTTGACCAGTTCCTCCCTATGTCGTCCATCCCAAAAATCACCTACAGTAGACGTCCCAAATACTTTTGTTCCCCAACGATCAAATATTTGAATATTGAAGCTTGTAATGTCCCAACCTGCAAAAAACTCTAACCAATCATTGTTACCATCACCATTTGGAGAAAAAGCATTTGGAATATGAATTCCTGTATAAGTATTTGGATTAGGTTGTCCAGGCGGAGTCACAACCGGTGGATTGGTTGTGGTAGCTGTATCAGTATAGATAAAATAAGCCACGACCGTGTCGTTTGACATTAAATCCAAGGTGTCGGATAAACTGTCAGGATAAACAAAGGTGTGGTTATTAGATCCCCAGTGATCAAAGACGTAATTTGCGTTTGCATCAGCCTTGAAGAGGGTGTTGATTTGACCATAATACTGTCCGGTCCAAGGATAATAAGGCGCCCAAACAGAGTTTACTTTTACAGTTCCTGCTCCAGGGGGATCAACATTTACCGTTAAATCAAATGGACCAGTCAAGTTATAACAATCAATTAAACCTTGTGTCATAGCAACACACCTGTCATCAATGTAATCTCTTAAGGTTTGCACATTAGCTTCCCATCCAGCATAAGTTCCTCCCCAAGTTGCTATTTGTCTTGGCATTTCAGGGTCAATTACGGCAACCATACTATCTAACAAGGCATGCATTGCTGGGCATCCAAAAGGACCATTAATCAAATCGGCATATCTTGTAATATACTCTTGGCTAAACTCATCATTTAACAACAGTTGATTCAAGATAGGAATGTGACCTTGGCCTCCAGGATCTGGAAGATTGTCAGCGTTGCAAGGGTCTGCATCAGGAGCAGTACTAGGCACCCCTGTATAGTTGATATAGTGTCCCCAACTTGCATCATTATCCCAAAGCGCATATCTCCATTTTTGTTTGTCTCCAACTGGCGGCGGAACCCATCCATGCCACCAAGCTGTATTCCAGTTTAACCAATCTGAAGTAACGATATATGAATTCAAGACAACGTAATCTATCAAACTGCCCGTGTTATATACACTTTTTACATAAGCATACTGTGCTGGATCTTGCATATTTCCACCAACTACGTATGCTTTAAAAGCCTCCCATTCAGGATGAGGGTTGGTTTGGTCACCATATTCGGCCCAAGTCGCACCCCAAGTTTTTAAGAACTCAATATTAAATTTATCTTGATTGTAATAATAATCAGTAAAATCGGCGTCATCTACTTTTTCCCTTAAATCATATACTCCCCAATATTGGCCATTCACATAAACCACTGCGAATCTAGATGTTCGTTCATCCATTCTTAGATCGGCATTCTGTGACAAGGTATGAACCATTGCGTCTCTAATATGCGCACCATCTTCAAAAGGGTAATTGTCATTTGCTGCAGCCTTAATAATAATTCTTTGATACTCTTGTCTGTTTTTGGTGGTAAATACAGGATGTCTTACTGCGTTTGTATAACCATATTCATCTCTTACGACTAAATCAAAACCTCTTTGATCGTAAGCCCAAGAGTCATTACCGTGTTTGTTATAATAACCTTCTCCTTCAGCCACTTCTTGTCCATTATCCTCAAATAATTCAAAAGCACCATCAAAATTGCTGTTAAATGAACCCGGCGCGACATCATTCAAAAAGTCCATTACTTGGTCTCCACAAACGGCTAATACCGGTACTGTATGCGTTTCGTCTATGAAGAAAGTGTTAGTTTCAGTAAAACTTGGTGGTACATTAGGGTTGGATGAAATTCCAATTACTCTTACCACGGTAGTTGTACTGACACTCAACGGGCTTCCATACACCGGGGAAGCAGCAGTTGGTTGCGAACCGTCAGTTGTATAATGGAGTGTTGCGCTTGCATCAGTTGTTGCCAACGAAACAACTTGAGTTCCTGAATAAAAACCAGCCGCCAAACTAATTGTTGGTTTTGCTGAATAATAATCCATTCCTCCAGTGTTAGCAGCGTTAGGCGTTGGTGTAGTAAAAATGCTCCAAGTAGAAGCAGCATCTGTTGTTCTACCATACGAATGATCATTTTGAGTCATTTTAACAATTTTCAAACTGTCCTGAATAGCTCCTGATGACGAAGCAAGAATAATCCATTCATTCTTCGTTTGAGTTAATCCAAAATTAGGGTGAAGCTCACCAGCGTTAAAGGCGTCTCTTTTTGAGGCATAAACCATCATATAACCACCTGCAGGAACACTTGCTCCGGCAGGGATTTCCCATTTTGCCAAGTTGTTGTTGTTGTCAGAAAGATAATATCCTGATAAATCAAAGGCCGTAGCCCCAATATTGTGTAATTCTACCCAGTCTGAATTGTCACCATATGAATCAACCGGTCCATTGCTATTTGAACAAGAATATTCATTTATTATCACTTGGGCATTTGCTGCATATAGAGCAACCAGTGAAGCAAGAGTAAATAACGTTTTCATAACATTAATACATTATATCCTTAATAAAGGTTGCCAGAGCAACCAAAAAAAATCTCAGGGTTTTACCAAATATACTCATTTTAAACCAAAGGCTTTAAAAACAGTAATCTATGCCAGTGTTAATATAAGGTTAAGAATTATATTTCTATATTTAGCTTTTTAACATTAATTGAAATGAACAAATTCATCTTTAGTGCGCTATTATTATCGGCATTATTCTCTTGTAATAAAGAGCCTGGCCAAGGAGGCACTTCTTCAATAGAAGGCAAAGTCTATCGTGTAGAAACAAATTCTTTAGGAGATACTTTAGACCAGTACTATGCTCCCGATTATGATGTTTATATCATTTATGGTGATGAGGACCAGACTTATGATGATGATTTTTCAACGAGTTATGACGGCAGCTATCGCTTTACACACTTGACTCCTGGCACATATACAGTTTTTGCCTATACCAGATGTGATTTATGTGGCGGTGGGGATACAGCTGTATCACAGACCATTGAAATAACAGAGAAAGAATCGAAGATAATGTTGGACGACTTGGTTGTGTTTAAATGAGAATTCTTTTAGTCATATTTTCAATGTGCTCAATAATAGGATTTGGGCAAGTAAAAGACGCCAATATTTGGATGGGCTATGGTCTTGAAATGGAAATGACAAAAAAAATTAGCTTAGAATTGGAAAGCCAAGCACGTTTTAATAATAATGCCTCTAGCTTTAATCAGTTTTATACTGAATTAAGTGCAGGATATGACATCATCAAACCTATCAATATAAGTGGAACATACAGATACAGTCGAAAAAACAATGGGGATTATTATTTCAGTCAGAACCGATTTTGCTTAGACCTTAGCTACAAGTTTAAGCTGGAGATGGGTCTCGGGTTCAAAACTAGAGCGCGTTACCAACATGTGTTTGATCGATTAAAAGAAATAAATGGGGTCTATCCTGATAAGGCAAATTTATATCGCCATTCGTTTAAAATCTCTTATGACATTCCAAATTTTAAACTAATTACACCGTATATCGGTGGCGAGCTTTTTTATGCTTTACAGCCCGTGAATCCAACCTCAAAGTTGGATACTTACAGGTTCAAGGCTGGGATGGATTTTGATTTGCCTAAAAGAATCAGTTTAAGGCTATTTTATACTTACGAATATGAGCACAGAACTGTAGACAATATTGCTCACATCTATGGGTTTCAAATAAATTATGCCTTTAAGTCATTGAAAAAACTAACAAAATCAAGCTCTAAACCAAGTAAGCCAGAGAATTAGTCCATCAGCTCAAAATCAATTTGTCTTTTCGTTAAAGAGACTGACAACACCTTCACAAAAACTCGGTCACCAAGATTAAATTCTTCCCCGCTCTTTGTTCCGTAAACAACATATTTCTCTTCGTCAAACTGATATCTCTCTCCTTTCATTGACTTTAAGGATATCATCCCTTCACAAAAATTAGTTTCTATTTCCACGTATATTCCCCATTCAGTCAAACCGGTTATCGAACCAGCGAAAACTTCGCCCTCTTTGTCTTGAAGATAAACTGCCTGGAAATACTTTTTTGATGCCCTTTCTGCCTCAGATGCTCTTCGCTCAGTAATGGATATATGTTCTGCAGTCCCTTGAAGATTGGAATACCTCTTGTTCACTTTTTCGAGATCATTGAGCAAAATTCTGTGAACCATTAAATCAGCATATCTTCTAATCGGTGAAGTAAAGTGAGCGTAATAATCAAAACCTAAACCATAATGGCCTATGTTCTCAGTGTCATAAACAGCTTTGGACATGGTCTTAATTGCCATTTGCTGAACTAAAGCAAATTCACTTTGGTCTTTCATTTCCTCAAATACCGCATTCATATTTAAGGCAATATCCCTTTCGTTTTTATAACTGAATTTTTTTCCGAATTTTGACAGAAACACTGCAAATTGTTGGACTTTTTCTATATCAGGCTTGTCATGAATTCTGTAGATTAAAGGAACACTAACCTTTCTTTTAGTGTCACCAATATAGCGCCCTACCCTTTTGTTAGCAAGTAGCATATATTCTTCCACTAATTTATTGGCGTCTTTCTGTGTTTTTTTAAAAACTTCAATAGGCCTTCCAGCATCATCTAGCTCAAACCTTAATTCAGACCCATGAATCTCTAAAGCACCTTTAGATAGACGATCTTTTCTCATGATTTTTGCAATCGAATCCACCCTCAACAGCTCCTCAGATAATTCCCCTTTCTTATTTTCTAGTATTTCTTGAGCTTCTTCATATGTAAATCTGCGATCAGAATTGATTACTGTTTTACCAAACCATTCACCTAAAATTTCACCTTTGGAATCTAGATCAAAAACAGCTGAAAAGGCAAACTTTTCCTCATTAGGACGTAAAGAGCAAACGCCATTACTTAAATGTTCTGGCAACATTGGAATCACTCGGTCCACCAAGTAGACTGAATTTCCTCGCTCTTTGGCCTCTTTGTCCAAGGCACTATTTTCAAGAACGTAATGCGCTACGTCTGCAATATGAACTCCTATTCTGAATTTATCTTCTCCTAATTTCTCAAATGATATTGCATCATCAAAATCCTTAGCGTCAATTGGGTCAATCGTGAAAGTTAATATGTCTCTAAAGTCCCTTCTTTTTTTAATTTCTTCTTTGTCTAATTCTAAAGAAACTCTACTTGCTTCATTCAACACTTCATCTGGAAAAGTGTAATTTATTCCATAAAGTGCCAAAATTCCCTTCATCTCAGCATCATTAGACTCAGGTTTTCCCAAAACTTCTACAATTTTTCCGAAAGGATTTTTTGCAGAGTCTGGCCAATCAGTTATCTGTGCTATTGCCTTATATCCAGACTTCCCGCCATTCAAATCTGAGCTTGGTATGAATATATCCGCATTAAATCTTGGGTCATCAGGAATTAAAAAAGAAAAATGATCTTGGACGTCAAGTTTGCCTACAATCATTCTTTTTGATTGATTCAGTACTTCAACAACCTTTCCTTCAGAACCTTTTCTACGTGCCTTAATTAATTTCACTTTTACCTCATCCCCGTGCAAAGCTTTACCTAGATTCTTTTCATCCACGTAAATATCATCATCAAAATCCTCAACACGCACATAGCCACTTCCTCTTCTGATTATTTCAATTCGACCCACCAGTGTTTTTTGTCCTTCGGTGAATTTATATTTTCCACGTTGTGTTTCAGAAATTATTTTTGAATCGGCTAAATCGGTTAAAATAGAAAAGATTAATTTTCTAAGTTGCTTGTCGCTCACTTCCAGCAAACCTGCTATTTGCTTGTAATTCAATTGTTTTCCAGGATTGCTTTCAAAAATATCTAGGATGTCTTGTCGTAATTTTTTACCAAGTTTTTTCTTGCCGGATTTTTTTTTCTGATTCATTCAAATTTATATCTGGTTAAAATTATCAATTATTTCCCATGAATTCGGGAACATTTCTTTATTTTAGTGTTTTTTTGCGCGCATTTGCGTCTAACCAAAAAATTATTTGTGTTGAATAAAAAAGTAGAAGACATACTAAACAAACAAATTTCAGGGGAGGCAAGCTCTTCTCACCTGTATCTCGCCATGGCTTCATGGGCTGAAAACGCTGGGTTTGGAGGAACGGCAGCTTTTCTTTACACGCATTCAGATGAAGAACGACAACACATGTTGAAGCTCGTAAAATTTGTTAATGAGCGTGGTGGCAAAGCAATTATTCCTGACTTATCAGTGGGAACTATTTCATTTAAAAATTTAAAAGATGTGTTTAAAACACTTTTAGATCATGAAATTGAGGTGACCAACTCTATTAACGAAGTTGTGCATGTATGTTTGAATGAAAAAGATTATACTACCCATAATTTCATGCAATGGTACGTTGCTGAACAGCTTGAAGAGGAAGCTCTTGCTCGCAGCATACTTGACAAATTAAACTTAATTGACAACGATAAAGGAGGTCTTTACCTCTTTGATCGCGATTTAGAAAACTTTAAAGCAGATACAGTTGCCAACGATCAAGCGAATTAACTTTGGCATACTTTTAGTACATTAGGAAACCAAATTCATTTTTTTGAGTAAAAAAGCTTACATAGTATTAATCCTTGTTGTTCTGACGGGCTGGTCAATGACCCCCCCTTCAGTGACGCAGATGAAGGACACACGTTCTCCTGTAAAGGCTTTGTACTTGTATAATTTTGCAACCTTAATTGATTGGCCTACGGATTACCGAAAAGGAGACTTTATTATCGGAGTTTATGGCTCAAAAGAGGGGGTATACGATAATTTAAAAATGAAATTTGAAGGCAAGGCGATTGGTAGCCAAGAGATTGTTGTGAAGAGCTTTACAAGTTCCTCACAAATTAGCAAGGCACACATCTTGTATGTTACTCCTAAAAACAGTTCTCAAATAAGCTCGCTTAATTCACAGTTTAAAGGAAAAAGCACATTGCTTGTTACTGAACGAGATGGCAACTTAAGTAAAGGGGCAGCAATAAATTTCGTTGTAAAAGGAACGAGTCAAAAATTTGAGATAAGTAAATCGAATGCTCAAAAACACAAATTGGTCATTGCTGATAGATTGTTGAATCTTGCAGTGAATGTAGTAGAATGAAAGTTTTAAAGCACATATCGCTAATCGTATTGTTTCTGAGCGCATTTTCAGGCATCAGTCAACAATATACGACCAAGGCTTATGCAAAATATCAAGCACAAGAGTTTGATAGCGCTAAGTATTGGGTTGATTCTGCTGTGGTATCCAATGAAAAAACCAATTCTCAAACTTGGCAATTAAGAGGCCTTATCTACAGGAAATTAGAGTCTCCAGAAAATAAGGGATACAGAGAAATTGCAATTGAATCTTTCCTTGAAGCTCAAAAGGTAGATCCAGAAGGAAATCATAAAGAAAAAATTGATGGCTATCTATACAATACAATTATTCGTTACTATAATGACGCGGTAACGCAACTAGGAGAAAAAGACCTTGAGGGGTCAGAAAAGTCATATGTAGCTTACAAAGAAATGTACCTAGCTCATGTAGACGGAACTAAAGATTTTAAAACCAACGACATTGAGTATTACAATGCGTTAGGAAGTGAATATTTGAAACTCATTGGCACTTTAAGCGGTGAAGAAAAAACTCAAAAAACAGCCAAAGGTGTTGCCTTTTTTGAACAAGTTCTAAGTTTGGATCCTAACCAGTTCCAGCCAAACTTCAATGTTGGTATTATGTACTATAACTCTGGAGCTGATTTAATTATGAATATGGATCCTCTTACGCCTATTGAAGAGATTCCAGTAATTGAAGAAAAAGCTCAAAACAATTTCAAGAAAGCCTTGCCTTTCTTGCTTGAGGCACATAAAATGCAACCGGAAAGAACAGATGTTATTGAAGCCATTACGGGCTGTTATTACGGGCTTCAAGATGACGAAAACTACACGAAGTTTCAGAAAATTCTGGACGAAAAAAACTTACCTACTTTATTAGAAAAACATTCGGCGAATCCAAAAAACCGAGCTGTGGTGAGAGAGCTGGTTAGAATTTATTCTACCACCTTCAAAGATGATGAGAAGTATAAAAAATATGCTGAGATTTTGGACAACCTGGAAGAGTAATCTTCATTAATGGGCTTTAGATTTACCATAGCAAGAAAAATAGGGACGGGATTTGGCGTCCTTATTCTGTTTATAATAGTTGTATTTGGTGCAACTTTTATTGCAGTTAATAATGGTATTTCGACCTTCCAAGAAAACGATAAAACATCAACACAGTTAATTGATGTTATCACCCCATCTAAAGAAAAAGTTACCCGGCTAAAAATACAAGTCAATGAATCTAAATTATTGGCCATCCAATGGGTAGATCATCAAGGCCGAAACGATACTCCTGATAAAATAAGGTTGAAGACCTTAATGGAGCAAAACATTCCTCAAACAAGAAATGAAATTCTTGAATTATCTGAAAAATGGTCAGATGAAGAAGACAAAAAATTATTGAATAGGGCCATTGGAAAAATAGACACGCTATTCAATTTTTATGAGGAAATTATGTTGTATTTGCCAGACATTGCCAGCTATGACGACCCTTTTAATTCCTTGTCTGCGCGATTTATAATCTCTCAAGATGGAGATGTTCCGGTAATTGCGGGAAAAATTGATCAAAACTTATTGACCCTTCAAAACAGTCTTGAAAAGAAGGAAGAAGATGCTTTAGCTTTAGTAAAAAACTCAAGTGAAGAGTCTAAAGAGCGATTTGAGTCACTTACTTTTTATTGGCTCCTAGGTGGTGGTTTAATCATTTTTGCCATTCTAATTGCCGTTTTTACCACCAACACAATTGTAAAGCCAGTTCGTTCTTTAAGAAGTGTTCTACTTTCATTGGGCAAAGGAATTTTTCCTGAAACAAAGATTTTAGTTTCAAATGATGAAATTGGTGACATGTCTTCTGCCATGATAGAGCTGGTAGATGGCCTAAGAAAAACAACCGACTTTGCCAAAAACGTTGGGCAAAGTAATTTTAATTACCCTTATACACCTTTAAGTGATGAAGACGTTCTAGGACATGCGTTACTTAAAATGAAAGATGAACTTGCGGAGACGGAAAGAATTCTTGAGCAAAAAGTTAAAGAGCGGACAGAGGAGGTTGTAAAGCAAAAAGATGAAATCGAATCTCAAAA
>JAUHXX010000153.1 GCA_030426825.1 Bacteroidia bacterium
CTCGCGCACTTGTCGAGGGTTGGAACACGTACATGGACTCTGAAACCAAGACTTTGGGTCAAGCATTCGGCTTTGAGTACGTCAATCGGCAAGGGAAACCTTCGATGAAGGCCACCTCGGAACAAATTGATAAAGAGAAAAAGTTGGCCATACCGAGCCTAAAATTACTTTTCGCTTGGGCTCAGTCATATATTTTTGCCCTGGTGTAAATTCCAATCCAATGTTTGTTCTTAAAACGTAATATGGATCAAATTGATCTGGGAAACTTTGATCAAGTGCGTTATCCAACCATGTATTAAATTTGTAAGTGGTATCAAATGAACTTCTTCTTTCAACCCTTAAACCGGTAGAAAGGAAAAGCCCATTTAAGATTTCAAAACTATGCCAAACTCCACCTTGATTATTAATATACCAGTTCTTTCTATTCCACTGAGAAAGTATAGCGTCAAAACTATTTATAAACTCCGCATCCCTCGAATACCAAACTGACCAAGTAGCGAATTTCTTAGGGTTATATCTGTGGTAAATCCGTCCTTTGCCTCTCAAATCACCGTTATTTAACCCTACAGAAAAGTTTCCGCTGAAATCTATCCATTGTTCATTCTTCCATTTTTTAAAAAGCTGAAATTCAGGTCCGATTCTCACCCCTCCCTGGCTCAAGTTGAATAGTTCGGCAACAGAAGAAATGAACCATTGGGTTTTTTTATGACGGTTTCTATGTTCTATGCCCATAATTAGCACTTTCAGTGCAGTTATTTTATTGAAGTTGGCATCAACAGAGTCCAAGTACTCTTCAGAAGTATAAATGGCTGTGAGGCTATCTTGGACGAATTTTTTTCTTTGCTCTTCTTGAGTCAAGGGTTCAGGTCTGATGCTGCCCCAATACGTTGAGTCACGTTCATAAGCTTCTTCAGTAGTAACTCCAACTTCATTACTGAAATATTTTGGAGGATAGACAGGATTAAACTTGTAATTCGAGTAAGCCACAGTAGTAATCCCCTTGATCGTTTCTTTCATATACTTCGTGCTGTATTCAAAAGATTGTCTGGTCATTACCCAAAAAGAATCAATCTGTTCAAAAGACTGAATGATGTGGAAATCATCATATTTCTTCAAATTTCCTTTATGCATAGCCAGGTCTAATTTGGTCAACACAAAATCTCCTTTTTTAATCCATAAAAACCCTTCTAAGGTTGATGTTCCAACACTTCTTGGCGAAATTTCAATTTTATAAATGGTGTCATTACTCCCTTCTTCAGTGATGATCTCTTTTAGTTTGTATTTGTAGGATAAAATACCAGAGGGGTGCAATGGAGATACGATTGGTGTTTTGTGTACGTCTTCCTGTCTCACCAAACTTTTGTAAAAGTTGAATTCTCCACCTGTAGTGGTTTGAAAATAGATTTGTTCAGGCTTTCCGATTTTATCATAACCTGTTCTAATTTCTTTAATTTTATTTGGATACTGAAAATGTTTTTCAATGTTAATCTCAACCATATTCAGTCGATTTTCACCGTTTAACTTTTTGTTGATTTCATCTTTTTGTTTTTGAAATTTATCGTTGGGTTCATCATCCGGATCATCATTCTCTTTTTCTGGCTTTTTCTTCACATCAAACGATTCTGTTCCCTTGATGTAGATGTCACAACTGTAGCTATCGTACTGTTGAATAAGGTCTTTCTTATGGTCTATCACCCGTTGAACAATCTCCCAACCAACATTTCTTTTTTTAGTTTTGATTTCAACTGTTCCCAGCTCATTGTCCTTTTGCTTCATGTAAATATTATGAACCGTTGGCTGTAAACCTTTAACGGTAACAGTAATTTCATAATCTTCAAATCCAACACACTTATAAACCAAATTGTAGGATCCCTGATTACATCCAATAAAGTATTTCCCTTCTTCATCAGAGATGGCTCCTAGACTTCCACCATTAGAAGAAGTGTTGGTCATGTACACTTTAGCGTAGGGAATTGGGTTGTTTGATTCGTCATATATGAAGCCCTGAATTGCCTGTCCACTAGCAAATGCTGAGCACAAAATCAAAAAGAATGCTAAAATGGGCTTTAAATACACGTTACCTGTTAGACACAATTTATGGCACAAAGTTACACTTAGAGGAACATTCAAAGCAAAAAATTATGTTAAAAGGTTGATAGAATGATTCATCCTTACTTATAATTGGTTCAACAGGAATTAGTAACAGGTTATTTTTGTGAGTCGACTGCCTATTTCAACTCAAAGATAAACGGAGTGAATTTCTCAATCAAATAAGAAGGTTTTTGAGAGTTTTTGCTGTAATTTTTTGACATGTCAATGTCATATTTAGATCTCAGTTGTTGAATTCTTTCAGCAATATAAGTTGGTTGAACCACATAGGTGACCGATTGCTTTTTAGAATTATTAGCAACAATTAATCCCATAAAATTTCCTGATTTAGAGAATAATGGTGCTCCGCTATTTCCAGAATTTGAAGGTAAAGAGAGCTCAAAAGTTAAACTGTCTGAACGATATCCTTTTGAAGAACTCACTGCACCTTTAGTGTAGACAATCTCTGCTTTTGGATAACCCAATGTGAATACTTCATCTCCTAAATTCGGTTGTTTAGATCTTATTTTATAAGGACATGGATTTAAAAGTTTGGCAATTGAGTCTGAGCATTTCAAGACAGCAAAATCGGCAAGCGTATCTCTATATATTACTTCGGTATAGAATGCCAGTTGCTGCTCTTTATTGTGCAACTGCACGTATCGTTTTTTGTATACCAAATGCTTGGCAGTAATAAAGTATCCCTTTTTTGAAATTTGAAATGATGTTCCTAATGGTACAGACTGTGTGTACTCAATTACCTTATTTAAAAAGTCAACACTATTGTTATTTTCATTATTCGTGTCAGCATAGTTTTCATGAATAATACTGTCCATTTCTTGGACTTCGGTTGCCTCTTCATAGAACGCTTCTCCTTCTCCCGCTTCTTCTTCATTGTCGGTTGGAGAGTAATCATCTGCACTAACATTTTCGGTTTTGGCCGTATCTCCATTTTGATTGAATGGAAAAACAGTAATGAGGAGAACTAAAATTGCCGCAGCTGAAACAATTGGAATAATGAATTTTGCTCTTAATAAAATTGATTTTTTAGGCTGGACGAGTTCTGCATGAATTTCTCTTAAAGTTTCTTTGATCAGCCCATACTCTTGTCCTTCTTTGATTTCACGAGCTGTGTTTTGGTACGCATCAAAATCTTTTTTGAAGTCCTCGTTTTTATCCAATAAAGTTTTAAAACCCGCTCGATCTTCAACAGAGAGCTCATTCCGCAAATAGGCGTCAAATAATGCTATTTTTTCTTCTTCACTCACCTTTATCTAACATCATTTTTTTTAGACGTACAAAACATTTATACTTCTGATTTTTGGCATTATTGGCATTGGTATAATGCAATTGTTCCGCTATTTCTTTCATAGAAGTTTGAAAAAAATAAAACTGCACGATTATGGTTTTGCAAGGTTCTCCTAATAAATCAATGCACTTTTTCATCAGTTTTGTGCGTTCAAATTTTTGAAAATCCTCTTCTGGTAAATCGTCAAATTCAATTTCGGCAACAAGGGCTTCATGATCAGGTTGTTTTTTAGTCAATTGTTTGAGCCAAAGATTTCTCCCAATCCCGAATAAAAAAGTGCTGATTTTAGAACTCAACTCGAAGTTTGGGTCAGCTGTTTTTTTGATCAATAAATACATGGCATCCTGAAAAACGTCAGCCGCATCTGCTTCATTTCCGCTATTTTCTAAAATGTATTTTTCAAGCATTGGATATCCTTTTTCGTAGATCTGCGACAGTGTTTTACGATCTTGCCCCCTTATTTTGTCTACAATTTCGGTTGCTATTTGCTGTTCTTTGTTCACTGTCTCCAATTAGGTATATCCTTGAAAAATTAAAAGGTCACCCAAAATAGAAATTATTTTTTTGACTGGGTGACTTCAGGTGACCTATCCGAATAAACTGTTAAACGAATTTATAACACCTAAAAATTAGAAATTATGACTAAAAATTGGATTCAAGTAAGCGCAGTAATCCTATCCGCTATAGCTATTGTAGCTTGTGGTGGAGGAGAAGGCACTGCAAGTAATAAAAATTATTCCCTTGACAGTGTTGAAGATGTCGGTGAAGGTTATTATGAAGCAACTGAAACTGAGGCTGATGTTAACTATATGGAAGAGGTTCAAGATCAGGTAGCTAATAACTTCAACACAGAGGAGTACGCCCATATCATAGAAAACGATTTCATGTCTCCTGGGCTAAATCCTTTATCTACTTTTTCAATTGATGTAGACAATGCGAGTTATACCAATTGTAGAAGAATGATTGAGAACGGTAATCTGCCAAATATTGATGCAGTTAGAACAGAAGAATTCATTAACTACTTTGACTACAATTATCCAGTACCTCAAAAAGAAGATGTTTTTTCGGTTTATACTGAAGTAGGCGATTGTCCTTGGAATGAAGATGCGAGATTGGTGCATGTTGGTTTGAAAGGATATACTGTTCCGGTTGAAATGTTACCGCCGTCAAACCTGGTGTTCTTGTTAGATGTTTCAGGCTCAATGTCAGATGAGAATAAATTGCCGTTGCTCAAAAAATCTTTTAAAACCTTAGTTGATCGATTGAATGAAAAAGATAGAGTGGCAATTGTAACCTATGCGGGAGAGGATAGAGTAGTGCTTGAATCCACATCATGTGAAAACAAAGAGGTGATCAAACAGGCCATTGATAATTTAGAGTCTGGTGGTTCAACAAATGGAGAGGGTGGAATCAATCGTGCCTATGACATTGCCATAGATAATTTTGTGAAAGACGGCAACAACCGTGTCATTTTAGCTACGGATGGTGATTTCAATATCGGTCAATCTTCTGATGGGGAGTTAACCCGCTTAATTGAGGAGAAAAGAGAGCATGACGTGTTTCTTACCATATTAGGATTCGGAATGGGGAATTATAAAGACTCTAAAATGGAATCTTTAGCTGATCATGGAAACGGGAATTACTTTTATATAGACGATATCCGCGAGAGTAATAGAGTGCTGGTTACAAACTTAGCAGGAACCTTATTCACTATTGCGAAGGATGTGAAAATACAAGTAGAGTTCAATCCGAACCTGGTTAAAGAATACAGATTGGTAGGTTATGAAAACCGATTAATGGAAGCCCAAGATTTTGCAGATGATAAAAAAGATGCGGGAGAGTTAGGAGCAGGGCACACTGTTACGGCGATTTATGAAATCATTCCAGGTAAAGCTGAGAAATCAAATTTGAAGTACCAAAGTTCTTCATCAAAGGCTTCGGATGAGTTAGTTACCGTTAGCCTCAGGTTTAAAAAACCAACTGGGGATAAATCAAAATTAATTTCCATACCAGTTAAGGATGCAGGAATGGCTTGGGATGATAACTCTAAGATGTTTAAGTTTTCTGCTGCGGTAGCAGGCTTCTCTTTGATATTAAGAGAATCGAAATACATCAAAGATTTTGATTTAGAAGATGTGACAGACATTGCGCGTAGCGTAGTTTCTATCAACGAATTGGATAAAGTAGAATTTATACGCTTGGTTGAGGATGCCAAATTAATTAGAAAAGAAAGTTAGAACAAAGCTTGGATTCAGTTGTAATCTGCCCGACTTGGCACTTTTATAAGTGTTGGGTCGGGTTTTTGCTTTTATTTCACATTTTGCGTTTCACATTTTGCGTTTCACATTTTGCGTTTCACATTTTGCGTAATATTTTGTATCTTTGTGTCAACTAAATTTCAAAAGTATGAGTCAGAACCCTTTTAAATTAAAAGGATATCATGGAACGGAATTGTTTTGTGATCGCGTTGAAGAAACACAAAAAATAATAGAAAACGCACAAAATGATGTAAATACTACGTTATATTCAGTACGAAGAATGGGTAAAACAGGTCTAATTCATCATGTTTTTTCTCAAATTGAAGCGAGTGAAGTCATAAAATGTATTTATCTGGATATTTACGCAACTGAAAACTTAGAAGGTTTTACTCAAGAGCTGGCCCAAGCCATTTTGAAAGTGTATCCTCAAAATAGGGGAGTCGGAAAAAAGTTTTTGACTTTACTTAAAAGTTTAAGTCCAACCCTCAGTTATGATCAATTTACAGGGAACCCCTCAATTGGCTTTGATTTTAAACAAACAAAGCAATACGAGCAAACGGTAAAAAGTTTACTCAATTTTGTTGATACTCAAGAAGAGAAAGTACTCATTGCAATAGACGAATTTCAGCAAATCCTAAATTATCCCGAAACTAATATTGAAGCCATTCTAAGAACTTCAATTCAATCGCTTCAGCATACAAATTTTGTTTTCTGTGGTAGCCATCATGGAATGATTTCAGCCATTTTTAATGATAGTAAGCGGCCATTTTATTCGAGCACTTTGCCCATTTATTTAAATCCCATCAAAAAAGATGAATATGAGTCTTTCATTGCAGAGCTGTTTAGAAAGTATAAAAAGGTTATTGATCAAGAATCAATTGATTTTATTTTAGAGTGGACACATAGGCATACCTATTACACACAGGCTTTGTGCAATAAAGTATTTGCCTTATCGGGTAAAAAAATTAGTATAAAAAATGTACAAGAGGCGGCATTAACAATTCTACTTGAGTATGAACCAATATTTTTTCAATACAGATCGCTGTTAACATCATCTCAATGGGATTTATTAGTTGCAATTGCAAAAAAAGATACAGTTGAGCAGCCAACTAGCTTTGAATTTATAAGCACTTATAAACTATCAAGCCCCTCAACCGTAAAAAGGTCACTTGATGCATTGCTTCAAAAAGAAATGGTTTTACAATTAATGGAGGATGATCAAAAATATTACCGAATTTATGACGTCTTTCTAGGTAGGTGGATGGAAAGAAAATCGTTCTAAGTGTTAGATATTTGGCAATTCTTCATTAATAAATGTTAACTTTGCCATCCTTTTAATTTTAAAAAGAAATATGAAGTTATCTGCATTCAATTTTGAGTTACCTGAAAAGTTAATCGCTCAACATCCTAACGACATAAGAGATGAAGCGAGATTAATGGTTTTAGATCGCGAGAAAAAAACGATCGAACACAAAATGTTTAAAGACGTTTTAGATTATTTTGACGAAGGTGATTGCATGATCATGAATAACACCAAAGTTTTTCCAGCACGTTTGTACGGAAACAAGGAAAAGACTGGTGCAAGAATCGAAGTATTTCTATTAAGAGAATTAAATAGAGAAAGCTTATTGTGGGATGTGTTAGTTGATCCAGCAAGAAAAATCAGAATTGGAAATAAATTGTATTTCACTGAGGATGATTCTTTAGTGGCTGAGGTAATTGATAACACAACTTCAAGAGGGCGTACCATCCGATTTTTATTTGACGGATCTTACGAAGAATTCAAAGCAAAAATTACTGAATTAGGTGAAACTCCAATTCCTCCTTATATTAAAGCATTGAGAGATGTTACTCCTGATGATGAAGAGCGTTACCAAACAATATATGCAAAGAATGAAGGTGCTGTAGCAGCTCCAACCGCTGGTTTACACTTCAGCAAGCAATTGTTAAAGCGTTTAGAAATTAAAGGAGTTGATTTTGCAGAAATCACACTTCATATTGGTTTAGGAACATTTAGAAATGTTGAAGTTGAGGATTTAACGAAACATAAAATGGACTCTGAAGAAGCTTACATTGATCAAGCAACTGCAGACCAAGTGAATAAAGCTAAAAGAAATAAAAAAAGAGTTTGTGCGGTTGGTACAACTTCAATGAGAGCTATTGAATCAAGTGTTTCTACTGACGGTTATTTGAAACCTTTTAGTGGGTGGACGAATAAATTTATTTTCCCTCCATATGACTTTTCAGTTGCAAATTGCATGATTACTAACTTTCATACGCCACAATCTACATTATTGATGATGATTTCTGCTTTTGCAGGTCACGATTTTGTAACTGAGGCATATCAAGAAGCAATAAAAGAAGAATACAATTTCTACTCTTACGGTGACGCAATGCTTATTCTATAGTAGATAAACGTTAATATTTAAAGGCTGCTTAATCATTAAGCAGCCTTTTTTGTTTTCTGGCAGTTTAATAATGAATGTTAAATTAGCATTTCGAAATAAAGAGAATGAGTAAACGAAGTGTCATAATCGCTGCAGGAGGAGTTGGAAGTCGGATGAAAAACCCAACTCCTAAACAATTTTTGTTATTGCATGATGAGCCCATTATCTATCGAAGTATTAAGGCGTTTCAAAAAGCGGATCCATCCATTGAGGTGGTTGTTTCAATAGCAGAGTCACATCAAGAAGAATGGAATGAGCTCAAAGATTTTTTCGGGATTGATGCAAAAACGGTTATTGGCGGCAATGAACGCTTTAACTCAATTCAAAATGCAATTAACCAATGTACTGGAGATCTGATTGCTGTTCATGATGCAGTGAGGCCCAATGTTAGTACCGCACTTATTCTTGACCTATTTCACACGGCTGAGCTAACGGGTGCTGCTATCCCCGTAATTGAGTTAAAAGATTCACTGAGAGAAATTACTTATGACGAATCAAAGGCTGTTGATCGTAAAAATTTCAGATTGGTACAGACGCCTCAGGTTTTTAAATCTCAAATTTTGAAATTAGCATACGAGCAAAATTATCAGTCTGAATTTACTGATGATGCCTCCGTAGTTGAAGCCTGTGG
>JAUHXX010000154.1 GCA_030426825.1 Bacteroidia bacterium
CATATATTTTCATACTCCAATAAGTTTAAAGATTGGTGCCTCGTTTTAGCGAAGAAAACCATAGTAGAAAACTGTAGCTAACATATTAAGCAAAGCTCACGTCCCTTCCTTTGTCCAGATTCAAGTTTTACGATTAGCTAAAAAGCCAATCCAAAAACACGACTCCACTCCGTTTCGTCTTTGGTGAAGAATAAGAAAAATGTGCTACGCTCGAATGATTAACTTTACACAAACCACGCGAGTAAGTCCCCACATATAAAAATGTGAGGGAAAATGATAAATTTAAGCCAGTCAGAACTAAGAATAGAAAGTATAGTAGAAAATGAAGCAGACTTTATTAAAACTCGATTGGGACTCAGATTTTTTTGATTTCAATATTTGTAGAATTCAAGGATTAATTGAGAATAATGAAGATTTGAGAGCAGTTGACTTAAAAATGAATGAGGGTAAATTTAAACTTGCCTACTACTCTTCGGCTGAAGAATTAAAAATTGATGACATTGACACCTTAGAAATTACTCTGGTGGATAAGAAAACTACATTTGTAAAAAAAATTAATCCGGAGTTAAAATCTCACCCACAAATTAGTTCATATATCAATGATTTCCCAAGTTCTAAAGTAATCAACCTGGCAATACAAAGCGGTGTTTACTCCAGATTCAATGTAGACAAAAAAATAGGTCGAGATAAATATGAAGAGCTGTATAGACTTTGGATAATTAAATCTGTTAAAAGAGAAATGGCAGATGAAGTAATTGTCTATAATCACAATGATGATATCGCCGGGTACCTTACGATAGGAGAAAAAAACAATAGAGCTGATCTAGGAATGGGAGCCGTAGATTCAAACTATAGGGGAAAAGGCATTGGAAAAATACTTTTTGAAAACGCTGAAAAATGGTCATTTGACCAAGGATATGAAGAAATTCAGATAGTTACGCAAGGAGATAATATCCCAGCTTGCAAATTATATGAGAAGTTAGGCTATTCAGTTGACTCAATGGAATACTTCTATCACATTTGGAAAAAATAACTATAAACAACAATACTAAGATAGGCCGAATTGAGGGAGTTTTGAACTTAGTCACTCACCTGAATTTCAATTTAAATCTGAAAGTTAATACACACCTAATTCTTTGAACATGATCAATTTCAGAAAAGCAACCGAACAAGATGTCCCCGCGATTATTGAGATGATTGCCAATGACAAGCTGGGCGCTCAACGCGAAAATTTTCAAGACCCGCTGCCGTCAGAATATATCAAGGCCTTTAAAAATATCACTGCTGATCCGAATCAAGAATTGATGGTAGTTGAAAATGAAGATCAAGAAGTGATTGGAACATTGCAACTTTCATTCATCCAATACTTAACTTATCAAGGCGGCATAAGAGCACAAATTGAGGCCGTAAGAATAAAAGATAACTATAGGGGACAAGGAATTGGGAAACAACTTTTCGAATGGGCAATTTCAAGAGCCAATGAAAGAAATGCCCATGTATTGCAATTAACCACTGACAAACAACGACCTGAGGCCATAAAATTCTATGAAGATTTAGGCTTTAAAGCCAGTCACGAAGGCATGAAAATGCATTTTTAATGTTGCTTTTTCATCACTTTTCACCAAAGCCCTGTGATAATTCAACTGTTAAAATTTGGCTCAATTGCCTTATTTTTCCGTAATTTGTAACTGAAATTAACAAAACTACTCTGTCGTAAAAAAGCGACTTTAATAGAAATGATGAGAAACACAGTCTTGATCGTTTTACTTTTATTGGGATCGATTGGCCACGCACAACCACACTGCGTCTATTTAGCGAGTGATGTATATCCAGGCTCTTACGGTTCACTACCTGTAAACATGGTTGAATTTAACGGAGCTCTTTACTTCAGATGTACAGGAAGTTCTGCAGGTCCTGAACTTTGGAAGTATGAAAATGGCGTATCGTCATTGGTTGCGGATATTAATCCGGGAGCTGGAGGTTCAATGCCAAACAACTTTACAGTGATGGGGTCTGACCTTTATTTCACAGCATTTACGGCGGCAACCGGGATGGAATTGTTCAAATTTGATGGCACTTCTGTTTCTTTGGTGGCAGATATTTATCCAGGAACATTTGGATCATCTTTGAGTTATTTGACTGCGATTGGATCTGAACTTTATTTTACAGCAGATGATGGCGTTTCAGGTTATGAACCCTGGAAATATGATGGAACTACCGCCTCTTTAGTGGCAGATCTAAATCCGGGATCAGCGAGCTCAAACACTGACGAATATGCGGGTGCTGGAGGTTACGTATACTTTACTGGAATTCATCCTACATTAGGATTTGAATTGTGGAAATATGACGGTACAACTGCCGTTGTAGAAGATTTATACCCAGGATCTAATGGTTCTGATTTGGGAGAATTAACCGCAGTTGGATCCAAAATTTGCTTTAGGGCAACCAACGGAACTCAAGGCTACGAATTATGGGTGCATGATGGCACTTCGGCTACTTGTTTAGATGTCAATACTACAGGCACAGGTGATTTCACACCTTGGGAGTTCACCAAATTTGGTTCGGCAGTTTATTTTAGAGGATTCAATGCAGCCACAGGCTATGAATTATGGAGCTATGACGGTACAACTGCCGTGATGATAGACGATATATTTGCTGGAGGAGGAAATGCACATCCAAACCACATCACTGCTGGTACCAACGTGTTATACTTTGCTGCCAATGACGGAACCACTGGAAATGAATTGTGGAAATATGACGGCACAACAACTTCTTTCTGTGGGGACATTTATCCAGGAGCAACTGAATCAATTTTTGGAGGCGGTACAGATAAGTTTGCAACTGTTGGTGATGAACTTTATTTTGTGGCTGATGATGGCGTTGCAGGAAAAGAATTATGGAGATATGATGGCAATACGTTGATGCTTGGCAGAGACATTGTCCCAGGCACGGGAAGTTCTGCACCTTCTGACATGGTAGGCATGGGAACTTCTGTATTTTTTATGGCAGACGATATGGTTGCCGGAGGCGAATTATGGGAATGGAACACGACTCAAGATTTAACAGATTCAATTGCCGTAGAAACTTGTGGTGATTACACCTCTCCTGGAGGAAGTTTTTATACGGGTCAAGGCGTTTATGATTTTGTAGATGTGTTGCCAAGTACCAATTGCCCAGGTTGTGACAGTTTATTAACTATTCACCTCACCATCTCAGATCCTGAAGATTCTTTAACAGTTTACACGTGTGATGATTACACATCTCCAGCAGGAAATATTTATACCAATCCTGGTGATTACGTATTCACAGATACCATAGGCAGCAATCTTTGCCCGGGTGTTGACAGCATCATTCACATTGATTTACATATCCTTACCAATTTGAATATGAATATTTTTGAAACTCAGGGTGTAGCATTTGTGGTTCAAGCCGGAGGTAATTATCAATGGCTAGATTGCGATAATGGTTATGCTGCTATACCTGGTGAAATTGATCAAGATTATATTCCAACCGCAGATGGAAACTATGCCTGTGAAATCACCATAGGATCTTGTAAAGACACAACTGCCTGTGTATTTGTTGAAGCACAGACGGGTATGGGTTTGGGAGAGATGAATGATGCGGATATAAGCGTATTCCCTAATCCTGCATCACATCAATTGTCAATCAGTAGTTTAACAGAATCAATAAACTCGGTTCGTATTTTTAATTTACAAGGAAGTGTAGTTTATACTGAATCAGAATTAAACGTACATTCAATTAACATAGATATATCTTCATATGAGTCGGGCAACTATTATCTTGAATTATCAACTCAGGATAAAAGGTACCTGAAGAAATTGGTAATTGAATAAAACTGTTACTTTCTTCAACTATTGAATTGCACATTTAAAATTCAATAGTATGAAACAGCTCATTCAGCTCATTTTTCTTTTTTCTGTTAGCCAAACTTTTGGTCAAATTCAACAACTCGCGGTAGAATCAAACCATTCACGCATCAGTTTTACAATTGACATTGCCGGATTTTCGAAGATGATTGGCACATTCACAGATTATTCCATTGATATTGATTGGGATCAAAAAGATTTTACCAAGTCTACCGTTCGATCTGAAATTCAAATTTCAAGCATTAACACCGGTATTCCAGAAAGAGATGGTCATTTACAGTCTGAAGATTTTTTTAACAGCAGTCAACATCCGACCGCAATTTTCACAAGCGATTCTATCGTTGAGCATTCACCCAATTTGTATATCGTATATGGGAAGTTTCAATTAAACGGGATGAGTAAAAGCATCAGTGTTCCTTTTGAACTCAGAAAAGTAGAAGGCAACACGCTGGGTATAAGTGCCAAAACAACCATTAATCGCAAAGATTTTAGCGTGGCAGAAGACTTTGAACATACCAATACACCCAACTTTTTATCAGATTCAGTTGAAATTGAAATTGACTTTTGGACCAAGAGGAGAAAGTAGAAAGTGCCTGACATTACATCTAGTCAGGCCTACATCTGTTCTGTATTAATCAATGTATAAACAATCATTATCTATTTAACAATTTTAAGGCTTCGGATGGTGCTATAATCGTCAAGCTCTAACAAATAAACCCCTTCGTTTAAAAAAGCTAAATCAACCAGGTTATCTCCCGCTAATCCAACTTTTTGAAACAACAATTTACCTGATAGATCATATATCTTTAGTAAGTAATTGCTGTTGATATTCAATGTAATGTGGTTTGTAAATGGGTTCGGATAAACTTGTAAATCTTCTACAGGTTGACTAGTAAGAGTAGGCACACTCAACCACTCACTTGGACATGTTGGATGGCTGTTAGCGCATGTACCTGAAACCGCATTACCGTCTACCAGCATACAGCTTAAATAATGAGCGTCAAAATATAAATTATAATCAGCTCTGAACACACCGTAAAGTGGATCTCCGACTCCTTCTACCCACTGCATTCCCTCGTGATTTGGATCAAAATCCTCAAAAATTATGCGTTTTCTGTAGGTACCATTAATTAAAACAGAGTCTATATCAACTACTTCAACATTTACAGAATCTGTCGACTGAAGAACATTTACCTTAGTCGAGTCGCCTATTGCCAAAGTAAAGTCATAATACAGATGCATATCGCCAGGAATTCCACAATAAACTTGTTCAGCATCTTGATATACATATAAACTGTCGTTGGCCTGATATCCAGACACCGCTGGATTTGAAGAAGTAAATGTTTCACAACGAACAAAAACTTGAAACGTATCTAGTCCAACTATTTCATCACCCATATACTGAATTCGAGCGTTTCGAGTGTCGTGATAGGTTCCTCCTCCTGGAACTCCAGAAGCATAATGCATATAATGATAGTTATGCCAAATAGTGCCTACCTCTGAAAAAGTTTGGGAATTCGCGTTGAAATAAAAAGCCGTTAATAAGGATAGTAAAAGTATTTTTTTCATCATTTAAAAGTTTTGGTACTTTATATAACGAGGGTAATTTCTGATCTGTTGGGATGATGGCTCAAGTATTTCTTAATCTATTCAAAACCAGATTATTTACTTCAAAACTTATTTTAATAATTATAAACATTCCATTGAATTTTGAACAGAGAAAATCATCAAAAGAAAAAACTTTGTATATTTACAAAAAAACCTAGTAGAACATGTCAGATCAAAACACAGAACACGATTACTTTGATGAGTCAACATCTATTTTAGCACCAGTTTACATTGTACTTGCATTGTTGGTGACAGGCTTAGTATTGTTTTTCGGTTAAACCACTGAATTCTTATTTGATAATGACTTCTACCATTTTTTGGAGGAGTCTTTTTTTTGCCCTAGTCTTAATTAAATTATGAAATCAATTGGAATGCCTTTTAATTCGATCTTTTCATGGATCATCAAAAAAAGGATACACCAAATTGACTTGTTTAAAAAGTATCCCTTTGAAGTTCAACAAGAGGTGCTGAATTTTCTGGTATCTCATTCAAAAGATACCGAATGGGGAAAGAAATACAATTACGACCAAATTTCATCATACAAAGATTTTCAGAAAACTGTTCCGCTCACTGATTATTCAACGTTAAAACCCTTTGTGGATAGGATGCTCAACAACGAGCAAAATTTACTTTGGGGATCAGACATTAACTGGTTCGCTAAATCATCAGGCACTACTAGCGGTAAATCAAAGTTTTTGCCTGTTTCAAAAGAAGCTTTAGAAGATTGTCATTACAAAGGTGGCAAAGATTTATTGAGCCTTTACTACAATCAAATTCCAGACAGAAAATTATATAAGGGAAAACACTTGATTTTAGGTGGTTCAGCCGAAATCAATTATCTCGGTCAAGATTCTTATTTCGGAGATTTATCTGCCATTATTTTGAAGAACATGCCTTGGTGGGCTGAGATCAGAAGAACTCCTGCCAAAGAAATTGCCTTGATGAGCGATTGGGAAGAAAAAATTGAAAAACTGGCCCAGTCAACAAAAGACGAAGACATTTACATACTCGCCGGTGTGCCCAGCTGGACCTTGGTATTGTGCAATCGCGTTTTAGAAATTACTGGAAAAAAACACCTCAGAGAGGTTTGGCCAAATTTGGAATTATTCATGCATGGCGGCGTGAACTTTGAACCTTATCGCGATCAGTTTAAAAAGTTGATTCCGTTTGACAATATGAATTATGTAGAAACCTATAATGCATCTGAAGGTTTTTTCGGAATTCAAGACGATTTCAAAATAAATGAATTACTGTTGATGCTCGATTATGGGATATTTTTTGAATTTATTCCAATGGATGAATTTGATGGATTGAATTCGAAAACCGTGATTTCATTAGAGGATGTTGAAATTGGCGTCAACTATGCCTTAGTCATTTCAACCAACGCGGGGCTTTGGCGTCACATTATTGGCGATACGGTGCGTTTTACTTCAGAAAAACCTTACCGATTCAAAATTACCGGACGAACAAAAAGCTTTATCAATGCCTTTGGTGAAGAGTTGGTGGTAGAAAATGCCGAATCTGCAATTGGTGCAGCTTGTTTAAAAACAGGTTCAGAAGTTGCGAATTATACAGCTGCTCCTGTTTATATGGATGGTGATAAAAAAGGCGCTCATCAATGGTTGATTGAGTTCGTAAAAGCACCAGACAGTCTTGAAGTCTTCACTCATATTTTAGATGGAGAATTGAAAGCACTCAATTCAGATTATGAAGCCAAACGATCGGCCAATTTATCTTTGCAAATGCCCGAAATTGTATTGGCACAGTCTGGTTTATTTGAAAAATGGCTCAAGCAAAACAATAAACTCGGCGGCCAACATAAAATCCCGAGGCTGAGTAATGATCGTAAGCTTATCGAAGAATTGTTAGCAATTAACTAGTGTCCCTCTTTCAATAATTCAGGAAATTTCTTTTTGAATTTGTTTAATCTTGGAATTGAAACCGCTCTGATATATCCATTGTTAGGATGCAATTTTTCGTAATCTTGGTGGTAATCTTCACCCATCCAGAATTTTTCAAATTCCATAACTTCACTTGCCACCTTGTAGCCTTCAGCTTTCAAGGCAGCCACTTTATCTTCAATAATGGTTTTCTCCTCATCTGATTGATAAAAAGCGATACTCCTGTATTGCGAACCAATATCATTGCCTTGACCGTTCACTTGTTCGATATTTTGAGATCCAAAATAGACATCAACCAGTTGTTTAAAACTGATGATATTGGCATCATAAATCACCTCAACTGCTTCAGCATGCCCCGTTGTTCCTGTATTGGATAATTCATAAGTAGGATTTTTGGTGTGGCCACCAGAATAGCCGTTATACACTTCTTTGACCCCTTTAACCGATTCAAATATAGCTTCAACGCACCAAAAGCATCCGCTAGCAAAATATGCTCTTTGCATCCCTTTGAAATCATCTGTTGTTTGATTAGCATCTGGTTCTATACTGTTCGTAGATTGACAAGCTAAGGTCACAACCGAAATCACCATCAGTGCTGATAGAAATAATACTGCTTTTTTCATATTAATTTGAACGTCTGTTTCAGTAAAAACTTACAGTAGAAAACTTTACGGGCTATAAACTAATTCTTCAGAACTCCCCGTTCCCGTGTAAAACGACCCGCTCTTGGAAAACAGTTCATTGTACTTACAAGACAAAAGTTCTTGATAATCGGGGCCAATCAATCCTTTTAGTCCTTTCTTCTCAACAATAAAGTAGCCAGTACGATCAAGCTCTACATCAGTAAAGGCGTAATTACCCACAGTGTTTCCTGTTGTGTCAATTAAACTAAATACACTCCGTTCTTTCACCCAAGCGTGACCATTATACATTGGGAAGCAGTCTTTATATTTTTTAGCGTTCAGACGCTCATTTTTATTGTTGATGTAGTTATACCTGATCTTGTCTTCAGATGAAATCATATACCTCTTCTGCCCCGGTTCTTGTGTCGAGGGCTTATTAATTGCACAAATTGCCCATCCCTCATAGAAATCATGTCCTTTGTCAATAATTTCAATGTAATGAGCGCCATCAGCTAACCAACCACCGAATAAGCCATAAAATATTGCTCCTAGGGCATCTTTCGGAGGTCCTTTTCGCCTATAAACATCCGTTTCTATCAAGGGATAGTAAAAGCCTAAACTCGAAAAATCAGAGGCATCCAAATAGCTGTAATTCGCTGAATCACAAACCAAAATATAACA
>JAUHXX010000155.1 GCA_030426825.1 Bacteroidia bacterium
ATTCATAATTCGTTCTTCGTCTTTCGAATACTTTAGCTTAAAACTCATCACTCATCACTCATCACTCATCACTCATGTTTAATTACGTCTTTCGATTAACTTATCTTAACCAAAAACCAAAAACCAAAAACCAAAAACCAAAAACCAAAAACCAAAAACCAAAAACCAAAAATCAATCACCCTCGTCCGCCGGAATGAAATGAAGGTGGGAATCACCAAAAAACCCGTTACTTTTCGTACTTTCAAGAATTAACCTTAATATAGCTTTATTAAACGGCGCCTATTAATTCTAAACTTCCATATCACATATTGAACGCAATTATGATCGCTGCAGGTGTAGGTTTTATAATGAACATGCTCAATTTGTCAGCTTTTCTAATGCAATTCAAAATAGTGCATTTTCTGATATTAATTGGCTGTGCAATTGGCTTAAAATTTATCATTAATGTGCTGAAACCTGATTTAGTTGACCCAATGACGGCCCATCCCTTAGCTAAAAAATTCTTTTATCTGGGTATGGCCATATTAGGAGCGGCTTTGGTGATGAGAAACTATAACATTCCATATTATAATTTACTTTTGTATCTAGATATAGCCATTCAGTTGGTTGCTTTGGGCATTTCATTTAGTGCCAAAATGCCGAGCAATAAAGATTTGAATGAGGATATTTTAGATATATGAAGCTAATTTGGAAATCTCAAAACACCGATAATAATCCTGATTTTATTGATGGTATCCTTAGCACTAAAAGTGACGAGAAAAAACTGTTGTTGAATTTGCCAAATAAGCAGTTAGTCGGCGTCAAAGCTATCAATCATGCTGAATGCTTAAATGCCGAAATCGCTGGCTGTGGATTTATCTTGTGGGATAATGAAAATTTTAACGAACTGAAAAGCTTAAGCCCCCAAAAACATGATTATGGCTGGGTTTTTAGTTCAATAAAAATTCCAATTTTTTTAAAAATTAAGGCCATTACTGATCTCCAGAAAATTGCAGGAATTAAATTCGAAGGGGTTTATTCGGAGAATCTCACTTTGCTAAATGAAATTGCACAAGCCCTAAAATGACAGAAATCATTGAAAATATCACAGAAGGAATAATCCAAACGAGTCTAATAGAATGGTTAGCTGTGTTGACAGGCGTGACCTATGTGGTTCTAGCAGCGAAAAAGAGTATCTTCTGTTGGGTCTTTGCTATAATTAGCGCAGGTTTGTACGTTTACATTTGCTATTCAGCTGATTTGCTAATAGAATCATTTTTGCAGCTGTTCTATGTGCTAATGGGGATTTTTGGCTGGATAATGTGGAATAATAATAAAGCTGAACAGTATCCAATTGTAACCTGGCGTAAAGATTTTCATTTTTTGAATATCGCTGTTAGCACAGTTATTTTTTTAATTGTTGGATATTATTTTGAATTGAATACATCCCAGGATTATCCTTATTTAGACGCCTTTACCACTGTGTTCAGCTTAGCAGCAACTTACATGGTCATGCAACGTGTTTTAGAAAACTGGTTATATTGGATAGTTATTGATATTGCAGGGATGTTTTTGTATGCAGGAAAAGGCTTTTATCTATCTGCAGTCTTGTATTTGTTATTCACCATTTTGGCCATTATTGGATTCATTAAATGGCGAAAGACTTTTAAACTGCAATTAAGATGATAAAGATCGCTTTAACTGGCCCTGAATGCTCAGGTAAAACGACTTTAGCAATTGAACTAGCTAAGGCGCTCAAGGTTAACTGGATCCCTGAGTTTGCAAGACATTATCTCACCAAACTAAACAGACCCTATAATCAAGAAGATTTGAATGTGATTGCAGAGCGCCAACAAAAAGCTATTGATCTAATAGTTCGAATAGGCAAAGAATATTTGATTACAGATACCGAAATGTTGGTCATTAAAATTTGGTCACAAGAAAAATTTAACACAGTTTCGAATCAAATTGAATCCCTTTATCAGCAGCAAGATTTTGATTTAATTGTCTTGTGTAAACCAGATATCCCATATGATGAGGATCCTTTGCGCGAAAATCAAGAAGATAGAGATCGATTGTTCGAAATTTACAGATCAGAGTTGGAGAAATCTGGGAAGAAATTCATTATTGTAGATTCAACAATTACTGCCCGTCTAAACAAGGTTTTAGCTGCTATTGAAAAATTATAATCAACGATTCTTTTTTTCTTTTAGATTCTTAATATAACTTTGCGCCGTCTTGTCCAGGTTCATCCTAGACTTGACGAGTCTCATAAGGGGTGTCTCGATTTAGTCGAGACTGAGATTATACCCATGGACCAGATCAGGTTAGTACCTGCGTTGGGAAATGAAGACAATTTATTTACTAATTCCCAAGAATTAGCCCCTTGTCTTGTTAAAACAAGATAAAATGAAAACAAATTTCATTGCTATGATTTGGGCCGTTATGTTTGCGGTTCCGATCTCATTTTCACAATTTTCTATTAACGGTTCAGTCAAGTCTAGCGAAGGCGAAGTACTTGCAGGATCAAAAATTATTCTTAAAAACACCTATTTAGGTGCTATTGCGGATAATGAAGGTCAGTTCTCCATAAAAAATGTAAAGGCAGGAGAATATATTTTAGTTTGTTCGTACGTTGGTTTTGAACCCTTTGTACAGACCATCAAACTTTCTGCAGATATTGCTGATATCAGTTTGGAATTGAAACCGGCCAATTACATGACAGATGCGGTTATTGTTAATGCCGTAAGAGCTGGTGATAAAACGCCAACTACCTATACGAATTTGAATTTGGAGCAAATTGATCAACAAAATTATGGTCAAGATATTCCGTATTTATTACAAAACACGCCATCTACGGTTGTTACTTCTGACGCAGGAGCCGGAGTAGGTTATACAGGTATTCGAATTAGAGGCGTTGACCCTACAAGAACCAATGTAACGGTCAACGGGATCCCCTTAAACGATTCTGAATCGCACGGAGTGTTCTGGGTAAATATGCCGGATTTTGCATCTTCTGTGGATAATATTCAAGTACAAAGAGGGTTAGGAACCTCATCAAACGGAGCAGCGGCCTTTGGAGCAAGTATCAACATCCAAACAAATGATGTTAATCGGGAAGCTTATGCTACGCTTGATAATGCTTATGGTTCATTCAACACCATCAGAAATACCATCAAAGCAGGTACGGGATTAATCAACGATAAATTTACCGTAGATATGCGTTTGTCTAACATTCAATCTGACGGATACATTGACAGGGCTGCATCTACTCTAAGATCTTTATACGCCTCTGCTGCATGGCTTGGTAAAAAATCTATGATCAAAGCAAATGTGTTTATGGGAAGAGAAAAAACCTATCAAGCATGGTGGGGAACACCTGAGTCTGTGTTATCTGGAAACCAAGATTCAATCACAGCATTTGCGGACCGAAATTGGATTTTTGGAGAAGACCGCGATAACTTGCTAAACTCAGGTAGAACCTATAACTATTACACCTACGAAAATGAAGTGGATAATTATGGTCAAGATCATTATCAATTACATTTCATGCATGCTTTTTCTTCAAAGTTGAACTTCTCTTTGGCGGGGCATTATACAAGGGGTAAAGGTTATTTCGAACAATTTAAAGCAGGAGAAGATTTTTCAACTTATGGTTTTGATCCCATCATTTTAACCAATGACACTATTTCAACGACCGATATTATCAGAAGACGTTGGCTTGACAATCACTTTTACGGAGCAGTTTTTGCTTTGAATTTTGATAATAAAAAAGGATTGGATCTTACCTGGGGTGGTGCGGCCAATGCATACAAAGGTGGACACTATGGTGAAGTTATTTGGGCTGAATTTGCTTCACAATCTGATATTAGAGACCGATATTATGATAACAATGCCTTTAAAACAGATATGATGTCTTACCTCAAAGGTACCTACTCAATCAAAAGTTTAACGGCTTTTGCAGATATCCAATATCGACATATTGATTACAGTTATTTAGGATTTGATGAAGTAGACGGAGCGATTGTATCGCTTAATCAGTCTGCTGCTTTTGATTTTATTAATCCGAAAGTTGGTTTGATGTATGACATCTCGAATAAACACAATTTGTACGCATCATTTGCAATGGGAAATAGAGAGCCAACAAGGGGAGATTTTGTTGAAAGCACACCAGTTAGTAGACCCTTGCCTGAGCAACTACAAAACTTAGAGGTTGGCTATCGAATGAAATCGAAAAATGTCTTCTTAAATGCAAATTACTATTTGATGAATTACAAAAATCAATTGATCTTAACTGGGCAAGTGAATGATGTGGGGGCTTATGTAAGAGACAATGTTGCAAAATCTTATAGAATGGGAATCGAATTGGATGCCGGTGTTCGTTTAGGTAAAAGAGTAAGCCTAGCAGCAAACTTGACCCTGAGTCAAAATAAAATCCCAACTTTTATCGAGTATATAGATGATTACGATAATGGCGGTCAAATTGAAATTACGCATTCTGATGTTGACTTAGCCTTTTCACCAAACATCATTTCGTCATTGGCTGTTTCTTACGAGCCAATTAAAAATTTGAATTTGACCTGGACAAATAAATACGTAGGCTCACAATATTTAGATAATACTCAAAATGAGGCGCGTAAAATAGGATCTTACTTTGTTTCCAATGCACGAATTGATTACACGATTAAAACCAATGTAATTAAAGAAATTAAGCTTGGGTTTGCGGCTAACAATCTGTTTAACCAGCTATATGCTAACAATGGTTATACCTACGGTTGGTACGCCGGTGGTGAGTTTGCAAGAGAGAATTTTCTATATCCTCAAGCTGGTATTAATTTCCTTGGAAGATTGACCTTGAATTTTTAAAACTGACCCCTCGTTTACTCAGTTGAGCGAGGGGTTATTGTATAACTATTTGCTTTTTGCAAGTAGCATTTTCTTGCGTAATTTCAGCAATATAAAGGCCTGAGGCTAATCCTTCAATTACGATACTTTGACCAATCTCATTTTGGATAAATACAATTTGACCAGTAGCGTCAATTATTCTAAGATCAAATGGATTTATATTCGATTGATAAGCAATGGTGAAAGTACCATTTGTTGGGTTAGGATAAACGGATATGTTCTCGGCTAAAATGAGATGTTCTAATCCCACTATCAATGAGCTTACATGGATACATGCCGAAGTATCAGAGCAACCATTTTTTGTTACGACAACAGCATAATCTCCAATTTGCGTGGCATTAAATGTTTGATTTGTGGCACCAACAATAGAAGTACCGTTTGAGCAATCAATCCATTGATAAGTTGCACCGTTTTCGTTAGCTGTTAGGATACTTTCATTTTGAGTAATGGATGCGTCATTTGGCAACTCAACAGTTAGATAGGTGGTAATGGTACTATCACAAAAATTTGTGGCAGAAACGACATCTTGATAAGTTCCAGTTTGCGTATAGGTAGAAGTTCCAATGGTATAACTTTCACCATAACAAATACTCACGTAGTTATCAGATGTAATAGGAGGATCCATGGCTAAATGTGTAATAATTGTGCTGTCACAGCCATTTGAAGCGGTTAATGTATAAGAATAATTTCCTGGTGTAGTAGTAGGTGTTCCAAAAATGTAATAGGTTCCACCATCACACATGCTGGCATAAACGTCCACCGTAATTTCGGGTAAAACAGTTAAATCAGTAGTTACCGTGCTGTCGCATCCTCCAACTGATTGAATAACGTCTGTGTATATTCCGCTTGTCGTATATGAACTTGAACCAATTGTATAGGTCATCCCTTGACAAATTGTTGGTGAACTACTCCCTGTCAAAATCGGGCAGAGGTTATTACTAAAAAAATACCCAGCTCCAGCGTCATCTAATGAATCTGCTCCAACGGCATTAAAATCATGGTATTGAGCTCCTACTAAAACAGTATGGCCAAATAATCCTACATCAATTCCAAAATCATCTCCTTCGCCTCTGTCAGAAGCATCAATTTTTTGAAGCTCTACCCAAAGGCCCCCGTTTTTCTCAAATACATAGGCAGATCCAGCATCATCTAAAAGATTCGAGTCAAATTCGTCATGATCATCAGAGTGACATCCAATAACCATTAAGGTATCTCTAAAATCAACTGACCAGCCAAAGTGATCTCCAGAATTTCGATCATTAGGTACAATTTTTTGAGTTTCATTCCAAACTCCAGCAGGGTTACGTTCAAACATGTAGGCTGATCCAGAATTCATTAATTGATTATTTCCATTTTCATCTTCATCTTCGGCATAAACTCCCACGATTATCACATTCGTGTCAATGGCAACAGCAGAACCAAAGCGATCCCATGCCGTTCGATCTGAATTTTGAATTTTTTGAACCTGACTCCAAGTTCCTCCGGAGCGTTCAAAAATATAAGCCGCTCCTGATGACCAAAGTGCACCTGTTAAAGGTGAAGTAGTTGCATAATCGTGATGCAAGGCGCCAACAATCATGTAATCTCCCCAAATATCCACTGTGTGACCGAATTGATCAGCTAAATCTTCTCCCGAATAACCATTCGGATAATTCATGTCTACCCATCTGTCGTCAGCAACTACTTTTTGAGTTTCTGTCCAAATTCCAGTTCCATTCAATTCAAACATGTAAACCGAACCTGAATGGTATTTAAAATCACCTCCGACTGCGTCATGATCTTCAATATGAGCACCAACAACAACAGTGCTGTCATGAATGGCTACTGACCAACCAAACTCATCATCCGCTTCTCTATCAGACGCAACAACTTTTTGCATTTCAGTCCAAGTTCCTGCAACATTCTGAAAAATATAGGCAGATCCTGCTTTTGAAAGTGGGTTTGAATCATTCACATCATCATCTTCTCCATAAGCGCCAATAACTAAAAAATCTCCATCCATATCAACAGACCATCCGAAACGATCATAGTCGTCCTGATCAGATGCTGATAGTTTCTGAACTTCGACCCAGTTGTTTAAGCCCTGCATTTCGTAGATGTAAACTGACCCCATGTTTGGATTTGATCCGCCAAAATCATCAGCATAGGCACCGATAGCGGCAAAATTACCAGCTATGGAAACAGCGTAACCCAATCTGTCACTTTCTTCGCGGTCAGATGCCACGGCTTTTACGATTTCAGAAAAATTTTGTGCGTTTACTTGAAATGCAAAGAACAGGGCGATTATGTTAAATGCTAATCGTTTCATTTTTGAATTACAATTTTAGCTGTCTGACCTTCTTTAGTTTTCAACAGGTAAGTTCCATTATCAAACTGACTTAAATCTAATTGGTTAGTATTCTCAACATTCAATAAAAGTTTTCCGTCCAAACTGTACAGCATCACGTCAGTTGTTGTGTTCAAGAATACGCTATTTGTAGTTGGATTAGGATAAATGTTTAAATCGCTTGAGAGGTCTTCTTCCTCTATAGTGGAGATATCATTGTTTTGAAGAGGAGTGGGATAACTAAATACAGCAAATGTACCTGTGCCGTTCGGATATCTTCCAAAAGAGTAATCAGTGACCGTCTCAGGGTAAATTATAAAATCCATTAATCCTCCGTCAGGTGCATAGAGATAAACAGTCTTGGTGCTGTTAGGTAATTTAAAATTAGCGTGATTTACACCTTGATACAACTGATTGTCATGCCAAATAAGTCGATAAGAATTGGCTTCAATTATTGTCCCTTCAGGAATGCTCCATACTAAAGTATCTCTTTGAATTGTCCAGTCTGAAAGATTGATTGGATATGGATTTGGATTGAAAAGTTCTAACCAATCATCATATTCATCAAAATTATCTGCTAAATAACTTGAATTTGAGGGCATCAACTCGTTGATTACAACCGGCTCAAAATCTACACTAGGCTGAAATATAGCTGTAAATGTGCTGTCTCCATTTGGCATCCAATAGATCGTATCTGAAGTTATGCCAGATTCTTCCCATTCCACAAATTCATATCCAGGCTGAGGTATAGCTATTAAAGTGCATTCCACACTATCCATATATTGCCCTGTCCAAGGATATACTCCAGCACTTACACCTGGTAATGAACTACTAATTCTGATCGTGTTGATTTGAACTGTTCCCATTGATTGGTCATTTACGTCAATATGAACATAATTCGTGTCTGGAAATCCCCATTTATCCATGATATGCTCGCGAATTTTTCTTTGTCTTCTCGTAGCGAATCGATCCAAATAATAGAAAGTAGTGTCCCACTGAACTAAACTAGGGATCTCTAAGGCCCTGTCGGCTAAATTGTCGGCAACTGATGGATATCTCCATCTATCCACATTTTCCATCATTTCAGGAGTCAGAACGGTATAAATTTCATCAAGCTTTGACTGTAATACCTCTTGCTTAAAATGAGAGTTCATCAAATCATGTACCCGATTAATCCATTTGGTTCTAAAAATCTCACTTGATAATAAACCTCTAAACAATCTTGTATAAGGAGCATATAATCCGGTTTCAACAGTTGCTTTCTCTAGCGTGTTAACTGTGTAGTAGGCATTCGAACAAGATCCTCCAAATGCTCCGTCAAAATCGTAAAAACACCATCTGAATTTACCGTCTTGTCCAGGCCCTAAGCTTGGGTCATATCCACCGTTTTTTCTCCATAAAACAATATTAGAAAACACCCAATCTTCGTTACTTAAGAAAA
>JAUHXX010000156.1 GCA_030426825.1 Bacteroidia bacterium
GATTCTGTTGTTGATCCAGTGACAGGGCAAATTGGACCAGGTTGGGGTTATCAGAACCCTGTGAGAGGTGGTTCATTAAACTTTACTACTATTACGTGGAAGACAGCATTTACCCGAATTAATGATACTCTTTATACTGATAAGATTTTTGGTGAAATGAGAAATTATAGACCTACCGTATCATCTCAATTAGGTCAAGAAGCGGGTACCACTTTAGGTTCTGATGGATATTATGACGGATTCGGAGCCAACCAGCAAGATGTTCTTATTGGTTCATTCTTGGCGGCCTATACCGGCATGGGGTCTAACGAAAAGTTCTTTGATATTTTCAAAGCCATACCGCTTCCGAATTGGGACATCAGATATGATGGATTATCGAAGATGGATTTCATGAAAAAACTGGTTCGAAACTTTACCTTGAAGCATGCTTATCGATCTACAATATCTCTATCAAACTTCCAAACTAACTTAGGTGCATTTGATGAATTTGGAAATCAATTGAGAGACGCTTCAAATAACTTCATAGCCGACCGTCAAATTTCATCTGTGACGATTACAGAGCAATTTGCACCATTTTTAGGGGTAGACGCTACTTGGATAATTGGTAAAAACGGCTTAATAACTTCATTAGAATTTAAGCGTGATCGATCACTCGGGATGAACGTGCCGAATATGCAAATCACGGAGATGAGAGGTCGAGAATGGGTGATTGGTGCAGGATATAAATTCTCTAAAGTTAAGTTGCCATTTACGTTTATGGGCGAACGTCCTGAAAGTGATTTGAATTTCAGATTTGATTTATCGATAAGGAACAATATTACGGTGAGTAGAAATATTATCGAGAACACAAATCAGGCAACCTCTGGTCAAAGAATGTATTCAGTTAAGTTTAGGGTAGATTATAATATTGGACCTAACTTGAATGTGGCCTACTATTTTGATAGGGTTGTAAATACTCCTGTATTATCCAATGCTTACCCAACCGCCAATACGGCAACAGGTATAACGCTTCGATTCAACTTAGCGCAATAAACATTATCCATCTTTTTATTTAACTTAATGGCATGAATGATACCATTGATGTGCGTTGGGCTGTAGCCAAAGATATGCCACGAGTTTTAGAATTAATTACAGAACTCGCCGTTTACGAAAAAGAAGAAGATCAAGTAGAAAATACTGTTGCTCAACTAGTGGAAGATGGATTTGGTCCAAACCCGACCTTTGAGTGTATTGTGGCCGAAAAGGAGGGTCAAGTAATCGGGTTCGCGATCTTCTATACCAGTTATTCCACGTGGAAAGGAAATTGTCTCTATCTGGAAGATTTATTGGTAACTGAGCAATATAGAAGATTTGGAGTAGGTAAGCTCTTATTTGATTTTGTCTTGAATTTGGCAAAGTCAAGGGGCGCAAAGAGAATGGAATGGCAAGTCTTGGACTGGAATGAACCGGCCATAAATTTCTATAAAAAGTACAATGCTGATTTAGATCCTACTTGGATAAATGGTAAACTATTCCTCTAGCAACAAATCAAATCTACCAGATTCAAACGTTAATACCTTCCCAAACTCATCAATCGCCGAGAACGAAAATTTGCCTGCAATGATGTTGTTGATCGTATCGATACAATTGAATTCGATTAAGTTTTGATGAGCTGAATTTAAAGAATATATTTCACTGGACATATCTTTATTCTCCCCGTAGTAGTAGGTTTGATAAACGGCTTTACAAGTAGAGTTGATAATTTCGAATTTCCCTTCATTTAATTGAGGATTAAACGTTTCTACGCAAAACCAATTACGACAATGATTTTTTTCGTCTATTCTTGTTGCTGAAATTCTTATCAGACCATCATCTATTTTGACTTTAGGTAACTGATGTTCTTTATACATTTCAGTGTCTTTCGGAATCCACGGGTCATGATTTACAAAAAAACCAAGTTCATGTTTGCCCTCACAAGTCGGCAATGGCAATGATTGATTTTCGGTGCGCTTATCGCACGAAAACATCAAAATTAGTAACACACACAAAAATCCATCTCTCATACCTATACCCACGGTAAATAACGGGTTGAGGTTGGTCTAGTTACGTAATATTACGGTTTGATTGATTGAATGGTATGAATCTATGATTCTCTGCCCAATAAATACATAGCCAAGGCTTTTAAAGGAAGCTTTTTATCTTCAGGGATATTGATGGCAGCCAAATTCTCCATAGCCGTATTATAAAAGGCATTCATTTGTTGTTCAGCTTTATTGCGAATGTCTAATTCAGCATAGAGTTGTTTGACGCCTTCAACTTTTTTAGCATGGTCTGATTCGTTAAAAAGCAACTTTAATCGAGCCAGTTGATCTTCGTTCGCATCCTCCAAAGCGGTCAACATTAAATATGTTTTTTTATTGGCGATAATATCTCCTCCAACTTGTTTCCCGAACTTTTCTTGGTCGGCATAAACATCTAAAATGTCATCCTGCAATTGGAACGCAATGCCTAAGTTGCAACCGAAATTATAAATGGCTTTTGCGTTTTCGTCTGATGCTTTTGCAACTAAAGCTCCTAATTGTAAACTACATCCAAGAAGTACTGCAGTCTTTAGTCTGATCATTTCAATGTAATCATTGATTTTTACATCTGATCTTACTTCAAAGTCCATGTCCATTTGCTGTCCTTGGCAAACTTCTATAGCTGTACTATTATACAATCTTAACAGTTGAGGAAGTATTGCGGCATCATATTTTGCAAGACGCTTATACGATTCAATCATCAACACATCACCACTCAGCAAACCTACATTTTCATTCCATTTTGTATGAACGGTTTCCTTGCCTCTTCGCAACGGTGCAGCATCCATCATATCATCATGAATCAAGGTGAAATTATGAAAGATTTCAACACTCATGGCAGCGTCAGTTGCCGTTTCATATTCACCACTAAATAGTTCGCAGGCCATCATTGATAGAATCGGTCTCATCCGTTTTCCGCCTAAATCGAGAATGTATCTAACAGGGTCGTATAAATTATTGGGATTGGTTGGGAATTGTGCACTTACCAGTTGATTAGAAATATAATTTCTGTAGCCGTCTAATTGTTGTAGCATTGCTTTAAGATTTTCGTCCTTTTGCATTATAACAGCTCTAAAAGTGTTTTGGTTCAAATGGGCTAGTTGTCCTCGTTAAGATTTTTAGAATCTTCTTCCCGATAACGCTCCAAAGTTTGCTCAATTTCTAAATGCTCCAATTCAATATCCTCTTCTTCATTGTACAATTGAAGTAGTGGCTCTGCCAAAGCTTTGTCAGCTAATTTTTGCTCCATCCCTAAAAGTATGCTTGGTAAAATCATCAGATTGGCAAACATGGCAATCAATAAGGTTAAAGATACTAAAAGACCTAGTGCCTTTGTACCCCCAAACTGCGAGAAGGTGAACATCAAGAATCCAAAGAACAAGACGATTGACGTGTAAATCATACTGATTCCAGTTTCTCTTAAGGCCACCAAAATACATCTTCTTAAATCATGTCTGTGCTGCTTCATCTCCTGTCTAAACTTAGCCAAGAAGTGAATGGTGTCATCCACAGATATCCCAAAAGCAATACTAAATACTAATAAGGTTGAAGGTTTAATTGGTATGCCAGTGTAACCCATAATTCCTGCAGTGAAAAGTAATGGAATGAAGTTCGGGATTAAAGAGGCCACAACCATTCTCCATGATCTAAATAATAAGGCCATTAAAATACCTATCAAGACAATGGCACATCCTAAAGAGATAAATAAGTTCGTCACCAAATATTGCGTGCCATTTGAAGCCACTACGGCTGTTCCTGTAATCGTCACATCCCACGTATGTAAATATACGGCTTGGTCCAAACTGTCTTCAAAATTATCTTTTTGATTCACCGCCATTAAGCTTGCCTCATCAATGGTTGAGAACATATTCTCCATTCTCATTTTTAACGCCGGAACTTTTTGATACAATTCAGCCACGGCCGCATCTTTGTCAGACCCATTAGCGGATTTAATCTTTTTAACTTGTGAAGTAATGTATTCACTGTCAGGATTAATAAGTTTAAAGATTTCAGGTTTTACTTCGTCCACTATGGCCTTAATTTCATAGGATCCAGTATCCTTAATTTGCATAGAAATTCGGGTCAGTTTTTTAGTGGAATCTAAAACGCCTATTGCCTCTCCATTTGCAGTGTTCTTGACATAGTCAGCAATTCGCGCCATCTTTTGTACGGACGGAATTTCGAATTTATCTGGGTTGTTGTCAGAGTAGGCCATACTCAACAATTTGACTCCGTCAGCCGCGGAAAGCGATTTAGAAAAGACATCTTTCTTAGCTAGATATTCCTGAACGTCTTCAATTTCTTCGAAACGCTTGAAAAAAGCGTTCTCTTCTTTAGTGTCTATTAAAATGTCGAAAGGAATAGAGCCTCCGAAATGTTTTTCAATGAACTTCAAATCGGTTGTTATCGGATCATTTTTTGGTAAATCACCTGTAATATTACCAGTAGCTTTCGTTTGTAGAGTCCCGATAATTGCAACAACAATTAACACGCCCGTAACGCCGTAAACCCATTTTCTTTTGTAGAGACTTAGGTATTCTAATTTCTCAACAGCTAAATGAAGCCATTGTTTTTCTAGATGCTTTAAGTGTTTAGATTTCGGAATAGCAGAATAGCTAAGTATTATCGGTAGTATAGTAATTGACAATAAGAATACCACTAGAATATTCAGAGATGCAATAATTCCGAATTCTGATAGTCGTTCTGAATTGGTGAAAATAAATGTAGAGAATCCTAGGGCTGTTGTTAGATTAGTAAGAAAAGTCGCGTTTCCTATTTTTTGAATTACCCGTGAAAGTGCTTTAGCTTTGTTCCCATGTTCAATGATTTCCTGATGGAATTTATTGATTAAGAAGATACAGTTTGGTATGGAGATCACAATGATTAATGGCGGAATCAAGACCATTAGTATCGATAGTTGAAAGTTGAATGCACCAATTGATCCAAGAGACCAAATCACACCAACAAAAACAACCATGTTACAGATCAACACAATTTTTAAGGATCTAAAAAAGATAAACAGAAGAAGTGAAGTCATCCCAATTGATAGGGCTATAAATAAACCTAATTCATCCTTTAACTTTGCACCAACAGCCACCCTAATATGAGGCATTCCAGATATACGGACTTTGCCTAAAATATCCTCATATTCATAGGCGATATCCTCAACATCAAAAAGTATGTTTGCAGTTTTAATGTCTTTCATGATGTCCTCAGAAATGAAGGCCATCATAATTGAAGCCCCGGTTTCTGAATTAAATAAAAGGCCATCATAAAAAGGATTTCCTCGAATTATCTGTTTTATAGAATCAACTTCTTCTTGGCTCGTTGGTTTGCTTTGAACAATGCTCTCAAAATTGAATTGCTTGTTTTCAGTATCCTTTGATAGCTGATACATATGAGCTTCGGATAGAACAGAATCAACAGCATCAAACTCTTTGATGCGTTCACCCATTTCATACCAAGCCGTAAAATTTTCTAATGTGTAAAGATCCTCGCATTGAATAGAAAAAATCAGCAATGATTCATTTCCACCAAATGATTTTTTTAACTGTACGTAATCTTTTTTAGCTTGAGAGTCTTTCGGAAGCATTGTTCCGTAGCGATTGTCAACTTTTATATTGGTTAAACCAAAATACCCGAATAGCCCCGTTATACCAAGTAGCATGGCGATAATGAGAAGCCTATTCCGAAGAATGAATTGGGAGAGTTTAAACCACATTAGTTATTATATCACTTTTAGGGCTACAAAAGTAACTAAACCAATTCTAAATGCTAGGTCAAATGCGAATAATTGTGCCAAAAAGATATCGTTGATAACTTATTTGTTAAAATTAATAAAGTCTTGAGGGTTTAATGGTACCCCAGATTTCCATAATTCAAAATGAAGATGTGGTCCAGTTGTGTGCTTGCCCGAATTCCCAACCAATCCTATTGGATCGCCAGATTGTACGCGGTCTCCAAGTTTTTTCAGCAGAGACGAACAATGTTTGTAAACCGATATAAATCCATTGTTGTGTTGAACCATAATCAATTCACCGTCATCAGGTGTCCAACTTGCATAAATTACTGTTCCTTCAAGGCAAGATTTTATCGGTGCCTCAGATTCGGTCACAATATCAACCCCATAATGTCGGGTTTGATAATTGAATGATTTTGAAATTGTTCCTTTCACCGGAGCAAAGAAAAAGTCATATTCTAAATTAACTTTAGGTTTGCCTTCATTTTCAACCTTAATTCTCAGCAAAGAATCTTCTTCTGATTTTTGAAAATTAGCCTGATAGTTTCTGAAGATAGAATCGTTGGTGCCGCTACCTAGACTGTCATCAAAAGGCTGGTCCAAAAGTATTCTCTTCAAGTCATCCAGGTACATTTGAGTTGATTCAGCTTGTTTTTTTAAGGAATCTAAATTACTTCTATTTTCATTAACTTGCTCTGTCTGAATCGGACTACTACCTTCTCCAAAAATCGAGCTCATACCAGTAAATTTAATGAGCATTATGACAGTTATTATCAGTACAATACTGTATAAGACAAGAAGCATCCAGAGATTCATAGATGATACTCTGAGACTCCATTTTTCATCATAAGTGGTGTCATTCGTGAAGCTTAATTTGTGCTTTTCACGACTTCTGGATAGAAAATTTTTTATTCGTTCTGAAAATGACATGATGAAAATCTGTTTTCAAAGTTAAAACTCCTTATTTAGAAATCACCGTTTAATCGGTTAAAATCAACATAAACTCAATAATTAGTGTTTTTGGCTCGTTTCTTGTTGTTTAATAGACAACCAAATAGGAAGTTAATCGTTTGTTATAATAGGGGTTATTCTCAATTAATTCGACTATCTTTATAAGTTGGCTGACCCCAAAATAAATGAGAACTTAAAATATGCTCAAAATTGTCAAATTCATAACCGTCTTCTCACTCTTGATATCAGGAGTAGGATCTTATGGACAATTGACAACTTCTACAGCAATGACTCCAACCCAATTAGTTCAAAATATTTTGGTAGGTAACGGAGTGGCTGTTTCGAACATAACTTATACCGGAAGTGCAAATGCAATTGGTTCATTCAATGGGGCAAGTTCAAATATAGGACTGTCATCTGGGGTAATTTTAACAACTGGAACTGTTGTTGACAATGGAGATGGACCTCAAGGGCCAAACAATTCGAACAGTTCAGGAACTGACAATGGAGTAGCTGGAAATTCATTGTTAACTAATATTGCGGGAAACACAACTTATAACGCTGCCGTACTCGAATTTGATTTCGTGCCGCAATCTGACTCCATTAAATTCAGATATGTTTTTGGTTCAGAAGAATATCCAGAATATGTTTGTGCTGATGTAAATGATGTTTTTGCATTTTTTATTTCAGGAAATAATCCTTCAGGCGGAACGTATAACAATCAAAACATAGCACTGGTTCCTGGAACATCAACTCCTATTACGATAAATACCGTTAATGGAGGTGTTGAAGGAGCAAATGGAACGGGAAACTGCTCGTCATTCGGATTGTCTAATGCTGCTTTTTATGTAGATAACACAAATGGTTCAACAGTACAATATGATGGATTCACAATTCCAATTGAAGCATCAGCTAAAGTAAATTGTGGTGAAACCTACCACTTGAGAATTGCTATAGCGGATGCCGGGGATGGTGTGTTTGATTCTGGAATTTTTCTTGAGGCAAACAGTCTTAACAGTTTTTTACCCATTCAAATGAATGGTTCATTAGCCTTGGATGGCTTTGGAGATGGAACAACAATGGCTGAAGGATGTGAAACGGCGACTGTAACAGTAACAAGAGACCCATCAATGGCTGGTAGTTCTTTAACAATACCAGTTATGGCTTCAGGTACAGCTACTGAAGGAGTTGATTATGAATCCTTGCCGGCATCTATTACGTTCAATCCGGGACAAACAAGTGTAAGTTTTGATTTTGATGTGTTTTCTGATGCTTTAGCTGAGGGAGTTGAAACCGTTTTAATTCAATTGGCTCAAGCTGACCCATGTGGAAATAATAATTTCATCACATTGCCTTTAAAAATATCGGATGTAGCTGCTTTACAAGCTTCAGTTGCTGATGTAACTGTTCACTGTCCAGGGGAAGATGCAGAACTGAAAGTGGTAGTTACAGGTGGATTACCTACGTATACTTATAATTGGAGTAGTGGTTCTACTGCCGATAATACCATTGTAAATCCAAATACAACAACAACATATACCGTTACGGTTAATGATGCATGTTTGGGTGTTCCAGTCACAACAACAGGAACGGTAAATGTACCAGTTTACCCTCCCCTTATTATGGTGACTTCTAATGACACAACGGTACTTTGTCCTAATACTCCTCAAACCTTATATGCTGAAGCAACAGGTGGTGAAGGAGTTTACGACTACGAATGGACCGCAAATGGAAACGTGATTTCAAATTCAACTTTTGTTGATGTCTCACCAATGGTGACTACAACTTACACAGTTACTGTGACGGATGCTTGTGGTGTAGAAATAGATAAAGACATTACTATTACAGTTACCGCATCAGTACTAGAATTAGAAATGAGTCCTG
>JAUHXX010000157.1 GCA_030426825.1 Bacteroidia bacterium
AACTGCCTCCGACAGGCTGGTCCCATTCAATTTTGAATCAAGCCAAGCTCTTAAGTCGAAGTACTCTAGAATTACATTTTCTCTGTCAATTAATAGGAGTTTTTGCAATTTATTCTTGAAACTTAAAAAGATCTCCTTTTGTTCGGCATCCGTATTTACACGTGCCAAAAGGCGCATTTGTTTCATGAACAATTTCTCAACTTCGTAATCTTTATCGTGCTTATTTAAATACCTTGCCGTTGACTTCATATCATACTCAAGGAAATCGTGATTGTTCAATTCGAAATGAATGATCAAATTGAAAATTCGAGAGAAAGAGTAAATATCTTGACGCAACATTTTTTCATTGTCATTCAACACCTGATTGATATACCTCAAGGCCGTTTTGTATTCTCCTATTCCAAAGTAAGCGTATGCCGTATTGTAGGTGAAAAGTAGAATTTTTTCTTTATTCACCTTTTCGCCATAACCTTCTAAATCTTGTTCGATTTGAGGAACCATTTCGAGTGTTTTTTTGAAATGTCCCTGTCTGTTATAAAGCTGTATTTCTCCAATTTTTCGAGCAGTAAAGAGACGTACCTTAGCGTCAAGAGAAGTATAAGCCTTATGCCCCTCTAAGGCCGCTAATTGATTGACAATGTCGTCTGCCTTTTCAAAGCGATAACTATCAATATAACAATGCAATAAAAAGCTCAACGTGTGAATGTACCTTGTTTGTAGATCGTCTTTGATTTTTGGCTTGGCCTCCATCACTGATTTGGCCTTTTTAAAATTGACCAAAGCATCTTCATAATCTCTGATTGACGCCGCACATAATCCTTTGATGTAATAGCAAATGGTGGTTGCCCTTGTAGAAATAGCCGTATTCTTTCCTTTAATCAAATGATAATCTGCAATCTCTGCTACTACTTCACGTTCTTTCTCGTTTCGCGTAAATCCACCCGATCTAAAAATGTAATTGATTTTAGAGTAAAGGATATGATATTCAGCCAAATTCCTCAGTTTTTCTATAACCTCAGTTTCCTCTTTAATTAACTCATCTAAATTTTGATTAAAAACCCCCGATTCATAGGCCTCTTCCAATAATTTTCGCTCCCAATTTATCAGTTCAAACCAGTAGTAGAATTTCTCATATTCCCTAGCCGTTTCTTTTGCTCTCTTCACAAACTTTCCGCATTCTTTGTACAAGGCCTTCTTGTATAAGATCTCTACGTTTTTAATTTCTTGTTTGAGCTGCGAGCTAATTGTTCTATCAGAATAATAAGCCCGTAAACTTTTCAGTAAGAGTTTATACAGATGATTTTTTTCTGAAGGCAAATGCTTAACAAAGGTTTCATTTTTAAAATGATTCTTTAGATCTTCTTCGTCATAGCGCTTTTGTTTCTCAATGAAATCAAAAATCTTTAAATAGTTCTTATCCCCTGTTTGAAGAGATGAATTCAATTTAAAAAAGCGTTTTTCTGATTTAGTCAATGACTTAATCAGGCTAAAAAGTTCTGTAGACGGTTTCATAGCTGTTTTTCATGTATTGAATCCTATTTTGAGGTCTAGGAATTCAATAATATCTTGCATTAAATATAACGCTTCTAGATTGAAAAAAGTTTGGTCACAGATTTTTTCTTAACCTTATTGACTCATCTAAGCCTTTCTTTTAGTGAACGGTACGGGAAACATAATCTATCGAACAACTAGATTTATACCAACCAACTGAAGTGCTATGCGCACCTAATATTATTGGATTACTTTCAGCTAAAATCCTAGTTGAAAATTCAAGAATGATTAAAAGCGAAAAGGGAGCAACCACGCTCCCTTTTCTAACAACAAACCAAAAACCCTCCTATCGATTCACGATTATCGGAGGATAACCTTTGTACCTTTTGGCAGTCTTGTATCGGCGGTGTCACCGAAGTTGTATTTTAATAGTTTTTTTAGTTTTATTCCTTCCATCTGCGAGATATCTCTCAAAGACATTTCTTCAGGACATACAAACACATTATATCCTCTTTTTGATTTAGACCTCTTGGGATCTAAGTAAATGAGTTCGCCTTCTTTTAATACATCACGTCTTCCTAAATCATTGTATTTATACAATTGCCAGATACCTAAATCGAATTCTTTCGCAATTCTGTAATAAGTATCGCCTTGCTGAACTTTGATGTAACGAGCGCGGTATTTATTAATCAATAGTTCATGTTTACCAGCTGCAACTTCCAACTCTTGAATTTTTTCTGCTTCAATGTCCAGCTCTTCCTTTGTATCTACAATGGCCACCACTGGCTCATCTATATTGATTTTAATGTCTTTGTTCTTTTCCTGCTGTGGCAAATAGGGCATGTTGTCGTATTGATCTAAATCATATTTCTCAATGATATCGATTAACAAATGAGCATACTTAGGATTGGTAGCATAGCCGGCAGATTTTAAACCTTTCGCCCAGCCTTTATAATCCGTTAATTTCAAATCAAAAAGCTTTGCATACCTACTTCTACCTGTCAAAAATTGCGAATGATCATCATAAGATTGTGCCGCATTGGGGTAAGACCTAAAGCATTCATTCTTAAGATCATCATCTTGAAAGAAAGTTCCACCATCCCAATTCTTATGGCATTTGATTCCAAAGTGATTGTTGGCAGTTCTAGCTAACTTGCTATTTCCATTACCACTTTCAAGTATTCCTTGAGCCAATGTTATGCTGGCAGGAATTTGATGCGCATTCATCTGTTCAATAGCGGTAATTTTCCACATCTCTACATAATCCTCTGTGGAATTTTTAGATGCCTGGGTAAATTGGCTTATGAAAAGTAAGCCCGAGAAAAATATCAGCCTTTTCATTGTTATTAATTTTTTGGTTGTTGTTGTAGAGTATTACGGCAGCATCAAATCTGGGTTACAGAATTTAATCACAGAAATAGGGAAACCAGAGACATAAACTAGTCGTCAACCCTTTAAAACATTGAACAATTTGAAATAGTAAAAAAGATAGAAATATTAGAATGCTTCGCCAATTGTCAGATAAAAACCTGATGTTTGCTTGCCTATTCCATAGTCTAATCGGATATTAATTTTTCTTTTTGGATCGAGCATAAATCGAATTCCACCTCCTGCCGTCCATCTCCATTCATTTATTTGCAAATATTTCAATTTAGAATATACTTGACCAACATCCGCAAAGGCTACTAATCCCAGACGCCAAGGTAACTGAACACGATACTCCGCTTGAAGAATTATGGAATTTTTATCTCGAAATCTTCCTTCATAATAACCTCGCATCCTTTTTGTCCCTCCAAGCATTGACATCATATTGAACGGCACACTACCAGATGAAAACTGATAATTTAAATGACTGGCAATGATCCCGTTCTTGTGAATTGTGCTATAATTTACCACATCCAATCCTCCTTTATGAAAATTATAAGATGAGCCTAGCCAATTTTGAAAAGTCATTGCTTTTGCCTCGATATACCAGCCTTTACCAGGATAAAAGACATGATCACGCGTATCGTAAACCATCAAGGGCCCTACACCAGTTGTTGGTCCACCTGCTCCACCCAAAGTGTTTTCTATCAAATTACTCGTGGTTGAAGTAATATTAAAATCTTCATACCATGCGGCGGCTCCTAAGCTTAAATGCTCACCAATTTTTCGTGAATAATGCACTCTAATTCTGGGAAAATTCAATCGAACTGTATCAACGTTTTCAGCTAAAGAATTGGGGCCATTCCCCCAATACGCATAGAAGTATTTGAAATAACCAATTTCTCCAAATGAATAATTCTTGTTTTGATCCCAAAATATTTTCCAAGGAAGATAAGTCAGCACTTGCTTTTCAAGCGTATACGCACCACCTAGAATTATTTGAGAATCATTCAAAAGTGTATCTGATTTAGGACCAGCTTTAAAAGCTAAGGCTCCAGCCGCACCAAATCCAAAACTCGTTTCGGGAGAATAAAAGAACAAGGGATAACCAGATAAACTCCAATTCCTTGCAGCTTTTTTTTGTTTGCGGATTTCTTTTTTAGTTAAGGAATCACTTTGACTGAACCCTTGATGTCCGATAAGTAGCAATAAGAATATGAGTGTTAACGCCCTCACTATCCTCTCAAGTATACAAACTCATTTTCTGAGCTATCTTTTGGGCTATATGAATATCCTCCGGTATCGAATCCTTTTAAATCCTCTGACTTTTCTATATTGTTTTGAATGATGTATCGAGCCATTGCCCCTCTCGACAATTTTGCGAACTGCATATTTACTTTGTACGCTCCATCTTTTGCTCGATCTTTAAACACCGTTGTAATCACTGGCGTTTTAAGTTTTTGAAGTTGTAAAGCTTTTGAATATTCGTTAGAAGCTGCATTGACCAATATTGGTGACTGATCATTCTTCAATTCTTCCTCTAAAGTTAGCCTGAGTTTGTCTCCCCAAAAAAGATAAAGGTTTTTAACCTTTGGTGTTACCTTAAAACTTGTCCCCATTTCTAATCGATATGAATGGATAAGATCAAGCGGCTTAATTATGCCATACAGGCCAGATAAGATTCTTAATTTTTCTTGACCGATCTGCTGTTCTTTTTTACTCAGAGATGCATAATCTAATGATTGGTAAGCTGCACCTGTAAACAGATACCCAGCTGGTCGGCTATTATTTTCATCAAAAGGTAAACTCCAATTTTGGAAGCGTTCATAATTGAGCTCCGCAATATCCTGGCTTACACCCATCAACTTTTTAATTTGCCTGGCTGATAATTTTTTGAGCTTTCCTACAAGGCGAGCGCTTTCATCCTGAAATTGATGTTGTGTGCAATCTTCAATTGAAAATTGCACATCTTCATTAATTGATTTTGCTGGGGATAAAATGACTTTCATAGGGTATTAAAATCTTTTAATGTACGAATGGCAGTATGGCGTTCCTCCTTTATTCGAATAGTAGTTTTCATGATAATCTTCAGCATCCCAAAACTTTGAAGCCTTCGTTACTTTAGTTGCTACTTTCAAACCATCTTCTTCAAGAATAGAAATTAACTTTTCAGCAATTTCTTTTTGTTCCTCATCCAAATAGAAAATCTCTGTTCTGTATTGCTCACCGATATCTGGCCCTTGTCTGTTGACATGAGTTGGGTCATGGGTTTCAAAGAATAGTTTAGCCAACTTCTCGTAATCAGTTTGATCTGCATCATATTCAACCTTTACAGCCTCTGCATGGCCGGTGGTATGTGCACATACTTCTTTATATGTAGGATTTTCTTTATGACCTCCGATATAACCAACTTGTGTGGAAATTACGCCCTCAGCTTTTTCAAAAAAATACTCTGTTCCCCAGAAACATCCTGAGGCAAATATTGCAGTTTTTAATGTCGCCATATTATTCTTCTTCGGCAATGAATTTCATGGATATTGAATTCACGCAGTGTCTCGTGTTTTTATCTGTAAAATGTTCTCCCTTAAATACGTGACCTAGATGCCCTTTACAATTTGAACAAACAATTTCGGTTCGGTAACCGTCTGCATCTAAAACTTCTGTCACAGCTCCTTCAACGCAGTCATCAAATGCTGGCCATCCACTTCTTGAGTCAAATTTAGCATCCGAATTAAAAAGTGGCGCATTACATCTCCTGCAAATATAAGTACCGTCTTCGTGATTATCTACATACTCACCTACCCAGCTCATTTCCGTTCCTTTGTTCACGATTACTCTCGCCTCTTCTGGTGTAAGTTCATTCCAATTATTCGAATCTGTCATAACTTCTATGTTTGTAAATGTACTGACCTTATCTACTTTAAGGGTATCCTCATTTTGGCCGCAAGCAACCATGGCGAAAAGTACCGTAAATGCAGAAAGACCTAATCTAAGAATTCTAAGTTTCATAGTTTTATTTTTTTTGACGTTTATCAAGCTAAAAACTTTCACATCCCCCTTTAAATCCTTCAACAAATTAACTACTAAAAAGTTCGTTGAAAATATTTCAATCTGAGTGTCAAATATATCGGATAATCATTAAATTTACCTCTCATGCGTTTAGTGAAAAAATATTTAGCGCTCATAACCTTGATGAGTATGTTTCCTATCTGCTGGATTATCGGTAAGAATTTCATTACTGAGGCCAAAACTGATATTTACGGATACATCCCTCAAGAAAGTGATATTGTCATTGAGATCAATTCTAGAAATTTCATTTCTGAAATCATCTATCAAAGAGTTTATAACGAAGAGTATGTCTTGAACAAGGTCGAAGTTCAGGAATCAGATGTTGAAGAAACCGGTATAGACTATTTTTCAAAAGTTGTGTTATTCAGAGAAAAATGGGCTGAAGATAACGTTTGGATAGCAGTAGTTGGTGTAAAAAATAAAAAGACGTTTAAAAAGTACGCGGAGAATAAAGTGGGCGATTTAAAAATTGAATTTGGAAAAAGCCATGCTATTATTCAGCTTACAGCCTCTAAGAATCAAGATAAGCTGGATGAGCATCTTAAAAACATAGCTGCCCAAAACATAAAACCATTTACTGCAAGAATTGATTTAAAAAAGTACTTTAAAAAGGATAAGGAAATCAACTGCTATATGATTCCCCAATCTTCAGATGCAAATCACCAACTAATAGATGGATACATTAACATGGATTTCCATCAAGATCACATTGACATTGGAGGAGAATTCAATACCGTTTCAACTTTCGGAGAAACTCCAGGAATTGCATACGCTATGAATGAAGATGTTGGCTTTAGTCTAAGGTCCTCTTTAAACGTATTTAATAGCCTTTGGTGGTTTAGTGAAGAAGAGATTGAAGACGTCCCAGACTACAAGCAAATGGCTGTTGATTATGACGGGGTTAAAATGTTTATGGTCGATTTAAACTGGGGATATCAATTCCCTTTCAAAACCTTCCCTGAAATGCAGATGCGTGTTGATGCTGTGAATGGTGCTCAATGGAAAAAATTCTTTGATGAAATACAAGAAGAAGGCAAAGTTAAGGCAGATACCTTAACTAAATCCCTGATCACTGAGCAGGGAGCTTTCTTCCAATACAATTTAACGGACGAATCATTTGAACTTAGTCGAAGCGGAGTAAACTTTCAATCTTCAACTGATACGGATGTTTGTTTTGACTTTCAGATGAAAATAGAATCATTATTAAACAATACCAAGTTCGCAGTTGACGAGGATAATCCACCATCAGAATTTGAACAAATGGTTGGAATGAGTGTTGCGAATGACATGGTTTCTGAGATGCATGTTTTTGATGATATCGAAGAGATCAGATTTCAAATGAAGAAATCTGGTGAGGCCAAAATCGCGGCTAACGGCAAAGTTCAGATGAAGAATCGTGAAGGTCAATCTATTGTAGAATGTATGTTCTTTATGACTGAAGCCTTGTTATTTGTTAAAGGGTTCTAAAAAATTCTATTGAAGTAGTCTTTCATTAGCAACATTCTTGATCCATACCAAGAAAACAATTCTCCATCTACAATTTTTACATCAGCATCTGTAAGAGTTTTCAAGGTCTCTACATCTTCTGTTTTGAAAGGATAGGGTTCTGTGCTTAATAGCACCACATCAGGTTGCAACTTATTAATTTGTTCAGCGCTCAATTCAATATATCGTGGTTCAGATATTACATTGTACAAACCTATCTCTTTAAGAACGGCATCTATAAAACTATTAGATCCACACACCATGTACGGATCTTTCCAAATGAAATATAGCACACGTTTAGACACTTGCTTAATTTCTGCAAAACCTTCTTGAATTTCATCTATCAAATCAACAGCCATTTGCTGTTTATCACAAAGCATCCCAACATCTTTGATCATATCGTAAGCATCTTGTAGGATGTTGACATCAGAAATATACACATTGAATTCAGCAGAAAGCTGCTCTATCTGCTCTTTCGTATTCTCTTCTTTATTCGCAATGATTAAATCAGGTTGGAGCTTCCTTATTTTATCAAGATTTAGATTTTTGGTTCCCCCCACTCGATCTTTGGTCTGGAACCAATTATTAGGATGAATACAAAACTTAGTAATCCCAACAGTTTCATTTTCCAAGCCAAAATAATGAAGTAATTCTGTTTGAGAAGGCACCAAAGAAACGATTTTCTTCGGAGCTGATTCGAGTGAAACAGTATTACCAACTTGGTCAATGACCTCAATCATTATGCGATCGCATTTATTAAATCATGTCGTGTGATGATATGAAATTTCCCATCACCGAGCTCAACAAGAACCGCTGGAACTTGTTTACTCATTTTCTCTGATACTTGATCTAGTTTCGTATTAGCATCTACAACTGGAAGTGCTGGTTCCATCACGGAGCTCAGTGGCGCATCCATAGTCGTTGATTCGTCAATAATTTGCTGATAAAGCTTCGTTTCATCAACGAAACCAGCAAACTGACCATCTTTCGTAATTGGAATTTGGGAAATGTTGTAGGTTTTCATTTTTGCAACCGCGTGTGACACTAATTCTTCGCTTCCACATGTCACCAATCCTTTATCGCCATGTTGACTAACTAAATCCAATGCGTTTTTAAATCCTTCGTCCAAGAATCCTCTTTCTCTCATCCAATCATCATTGAACATTTTACCTACATATCTTGAACCAT
>JAUHXX010000158.1 GCA_030426825.1 Bacteroidia bacterium
CTTTGTTAATAAAATTAACCTTCGTACATTTGCACCCCCAATTTAGGGGAATAGTATATAAACTTAAATACAAAATATTGTGGACACACTAAGTTATAAAACGGTTTCAGGCAATAAAGAGACGGCTAACAAAAAATGGTTAATCGTTGATGCTGAGGGACAAAAACTTGGGAGATTAGCAAGTAAAGTTGCTTATATCATTAGAGGAAAACACAAAACTAATTTTACTCCAAACGCGGATTGTGGTGATAACGTAATCGTGATCAACGCTGAGAAGATAGAGTTAAGTGGTAATAAATTGGAGGTAAAAGAATATATCAGACACACTGGTTACCCAGGGGGTCAAAGAGTTCTTACTGCAAGAGAGGTGATGGAGAAACATCCAGAGAGATTGGTTGAAAAAGCAGTTAAAGGGATGCTTCCAAAAAATAAATTAGGAAACGCTTTATACAGAAACCTTAAGGTTTATGTTGGTGCTGAGCATGGTCAAGAAGCTCAAAAACCAGAAGTGATTAAATTGGATTCAATTAAATAATCAATATGAGTGTAATTAACACATTAGGTAGAAGAAAAGCTGCTGTTGCACGTGTTTATCTTTCAAAAGGGAAGGGAAATATCACTATTAATAAAAGAGATGTAAAAGACTATTTTGCAACTCCTGTATTATTAGAGAAAGTAAACCAACCTTTTAACCTTACTGATACATTAGGTCAATATGACGCTAAAATTAATGTTGATGGTGGTGGAGTTAATGGTCAAGCTGAAGCAATCCGTTTAGGGATTTCAAGAGCTTTGGTTGAAGTTAATGCTGACTTCAAACCTTTGCTTAAAGCTGAAGGTTTAATGACTAGAGACCCAAGAATGGTAGAAAGAAAGAAACCGGGTCAAAAGAAAGCAAGAAAGAAATTTCAGTTCTCGAAACGTTAGTATTTTCAACTATCTATGTTCTTTCGGCTCGGCCGAAAGAGCGTTTAGTATCTAAATCTTTAAGATTCAGTCTCAGATTGACTACTTAGAGGTTGCTTCCAGTTCGCAAGGTGTGAATGAAGTAAAAAAGAAAGTAAACAGGCTGACCGTTAGCGTCAGTTGTAAAATTTAAAAAATGGCAAGAGCATCATTTGAAGAATTATTAGAAGCAGGTGTACATTTTGGTCACCTAAAAAGAAAATGGAATCCGTATATGTCTCCGTATATCTTTACAGAGAAAAAAGGAATCCACATTATCGATTTAAATAAAACTGCAGTTCAATTAGAACAAGCTTGTGCTGCAATGAAACAAATCGCTAAATCAGGAAAGAAAATCTTATTCGTAGCTACTAAAAAGCAAGCGAAAGATATTTTAGAAGAAAGAATCAAGCCAACTAGAATGCCTTTCATTACTGAAAGATGGTCTGGTGGGATGTTAACGAACTTCGGAACAATCAGAAAAGCAATCCGTAAAATGAATTCTATCGATAAGATGGAAGAAGACGGAACAATGAAGACCCTATCTAAAAGAGAGCGTCTACAAATGTCAAGAACTAGAGCTAAATTAGACAAGAACTACGGTTCAATTGCTGAAATGACTAGAGTTCCTGCGGCAGTTTTTGTAATTGATGTTTTAAAAGAACACATTGCAGTTGCTGAAGCAAATAAATTAGGTATCCCAACTTTCGCAATGGTGGATACTAATTCAGATCCTAGAAATATTGATTTCGTTATTCCATCAAATGATGATGCAACAAAATCAATCGCTAAAATTTTAGATCATATTTCTGCTGCAATTTTAGAAGGATTAGAAGAAAGAAAAAATTCAAAGGATAAAGTGAAAGCTGATAAAGAAGGAGCGAAAGAAGAAGCGCCTGCTAAAAAAGAAGCTGAAGCATAATAAATTTTTAAGAATGAGTACTACAGTAAAAGTTACAGCCGCTGACGTTAACAAGTTAAGACAAGCGACTGGTGCAGGGATGATGGACTGCAAAAAAGCATTAGTAGAAGCAGAAGGAGATTTTGATAAAGCAATTGATGTACTTCGTAAAAAAGGTCAAAGAGTAGCTGAAAAAAGAGCTGACCGTGATTCAAGCGAAGGTGCAGCAGTATCTAAAATCAATGATGATCAAACAGTTGGTGTAACAATCGTTTTAGGTTGTGAAACTGATTTTGTTGGAAAAAACGAAAGCTTTTTAGCGTTAGCAAATCAATTTGCTGATATCGCAATCAACTATGATAATAAAGAAGATTTCTTAGCTGCTGATTTCGGTGGAATGACTGTTGCTGAAAAATTAGTTGAGCAAACTGGTGTAATCGGAGAGAAGTTAGAGATCAAAGCTTTTGAAAAATTGGAAGCTCCTTACGTAGGAACATATGTACACATTAACAAAATTGGAGCCTTAGTTGGTTTGAATAAAAAAGTTGATGGTGCTGCGGAAATTGCAAAAGATGTTTCAATGCAGGTTGCTTCTATGGGAGCTACTCAGTTATCATATAAAGATTTTACTGCTGATTATGTTGCTTCAGAAACTGAAGCCAGAATTGCAGTTATCGAAAAAGAAAATATCGAATTAGGAAGATTAGGAAAAACATTGAAAAATGTACCTAAATATATTTCTAGACATCAATTAACTCCAGAAGTTATGGCGCAAGCTGAGACTGAAGCTAAAGAACAACTGGCAGCTGAAGGTAAGCCTGAGCAAATTTGGGATAAAATCTTACCAGGAAAAATTGATAGATTTATTTCTGACAACACAACATTAGACCAAGAGAAATGTTTATTGGATCAAAAGTTCATTAAAGACGAAAAAATGACTGTTGAAGAATATGTGTCTTCGAAAGGGGATGGATTGGAAGTGACAGCGTTTAAGCGCGTTTCTTTAGGTTAAATATTTTTTAAATCCTGGCTTTTAAGTCAGGATTTTTTTTGCTTAAATTTTTGTAAGAATATGTATAAGAGAGTTTTATTAAAATTGAGTGGGGAAGCTTTGATGGGTGAGAAGCAGTTTGGTATTGATAATGGCAGACTAGAAGAGTATGCAAAAGATATCAAAGATTTGTATGATGAAAAGGTTGAAATCGCGATTGTAATTGGTGGTGGAAATATTTTCAGAGGGGTACAAGCCGAACGCGGTGGAATGGATAGAACCCAAGGAGATTATATGGGGATGTTGGCAACCATGATAAATAGTATGGCATTACAAGCCGCTCTCGAAAAAGAAGGTATTTATACAAGATTGCAATCTGCCATTGAAATGAAAGAAATTGCAGAGCCTTATATTAAAAGAAGAGCGGTAAGACATCTTGAGAAAAGGAGAGTTGTCATCTTTGGAGCAGGAACAGGTTCTCCTTATTTTACTACAGATTCTGCTGCGGCGCTAAGAGCAATAGAAATTGAAGCGGATGTAATTTTAAAAGGAACGCGTGTTGATGGAATTTACACGGCTGATCCTGAAAAAGATCCAAGTGCTACCAAATTTGAAAATTTGACTTTCGAAGACGCTTATTCCAAAGGCTTAAATGTAATGGATTTGACAGCTTTTACCCTGTGCAAAGAAAATGACGTTCCAGTTATTGTCTTTGACATGAACAAAAAAGGAAATTTGAAAAAAGTTGTGATGGGTGAAAAAATTGGTACTTTAGTAACTGTTTAAAATTCGAAATTAAAATGGAAGAAGAAATCCAAATGTTACTGGACGAAGCAAATGATGCAAACAAAAAATCATTTGAGCATTTAAAAAATGAATTAGAAAAAATTAGAGCAGGAAGAGCAACTCCGTCTATGTTAGACAGTGTGCAAGTTGAGGCTTACGGGGCTTTAGGTCCATTAAATCAAGTTGCAAACGTAAACACGCTTGACGCTCGTACTATAACAGTTCAACCTTGGGACAAAGCAAATTTAGATGCGATATCTACAGGAATAATCAACGCCAACATTGGTCTTAACCCTCAAAATAATGGGGAGATGATCATTATCAATGTTCCTGCCTTAACTGAGGAGCGTAGAATTGAATTGGTTAAAAAAGCAAAAGCAGAAGGTGAACATGCTAAAGTTTCAGTTAGAAATAACAGAAGAGAAGCAATGGATTTCATCAAAAAATTAAAAGATGATGGCCTTTCTGAAGATCAACAAAAAGATCTTGAAGGTGAAGTGCAAACAATCACTGATGCTGCGATTAAAAAAATTGACGATTTAATTGTTGTTAAAGAAGCTGATATCTTAAAAGTGTAATCTCGATACTTTTCATTTTTAGGCTTCGCCCAAAATTGAAAAACTCGATTCAACTTTTACATAATACGTAGAGGACCTTAATTGGTCCTTTTTTTGTTTATGAATGGATAGAAATTTATATATGAAGAAGTTCGTTGTTTATATCTTGAAATGTGCAGATGGCTTGTATTATGTTGGTCTAACCGGCAACATGGAGCTAAGGATAGAAGAGCATCAATCTGGATATTTTGAGGGGGCCTACACTTCAAAAAGGTTGCCAGTTGAATTGGTATATCAATGTTACTTTCAGACTTACAGTGAAGCTTTCTCAAAAGAAAGACAAATTAAAAAATGGTCTCGCGCAAAAAAAGAAGCATTAATCAATGGCGAAATTGAAAAATTACCCAACCTAGCCAAAAAGAATTTTAAAAAATAAGTTTTCTAATTTTCAGTTCGAGTTTAGATGAATTGAACTATCAATTAAAGTTTATCGTAATTGAAAGTTTGCACGAAGTGTATAACATGTTCAGGTTTTTGTCAGTTCGAGTTTGCACGAAGTGCAAGTATCGAGCCTGCCTGCTGCAGGCAGGAACAAAAAAACCTGAAAAGAGCTTACTGATAGTCGTGGTAGCATATCTCTTTTCAGGTTACCGTGCAAGGAAATTAAAACCAGAAGCAATTTAAAACCGCTTTCTATTAATTAAGACGTGATAGATTTTTAAAAGGTTGGCAGAAATAGTCTATTTTATTTCAAACTTGTAGCCGACTCCTCTCAAACTCTTGAAGAATTCAGGGTTTCTGGGGTCTTTCTCAAAATACTTTCTAAAACTTAAAATGTAGTTGTCGATCGTTCTAGTAGTCGGGAAATTATCTTTTCCCCAAACTTTATCCAGAATCTCGTTTCTTGAAACAACTTCGTTTTGTCTCGAAATCAACAACTTCAATAATTCCATTTCTCTTTTAGAAATGACTTCCTTTCCATTATTTCCAACAATTTCATAGGTTTTGAAGTTGATCTCGTTTGAGCCAAACGAAAAATGGTCTATTTCTCCATCATGTTGATTGCGGTTAATGAGGATTCCTATTCTCAATAGCAGCTCTTCTAAGTTAAATGGCTTTACCAGATAATCGTCTGCACCTAGTTTAAGACCTGTGATTCTGTCAGTTGATGTGCCTTTTGCAGAGGTGAAAATGATGGGCACTTGGCTGGTTTGTCTGATTTTTTCACAAACATCAAACCCACTCAATTTTGGTAACATGACATCTAGAATAACCAGATCAAACGAATCTTTGAATTTTCTAAGCGCTTCTTCACCGTCTCTTGCCACCGTAACAGCATAGTTTTCAATTTCTAGATTGAGTTCTAAAACATTGATTAGGCTTTCTTCATCTTCTACTAAGAGAATTTTCTTCATTTATTCTGAGCTTAGACTGCAAAAGTACTAATTTTAGCAAGTAAATGAGAACAGAATTGAATCTTGTAATTTTAAGTTTTGGTGCAAATTTAGAGGATCCGCAATTGCAGATAGAAAGGGCGTATGAACTTGTAGAATCTCAGGTCGGTCACATTTTGAAACGTTCATCTTTTTATCAAACAGAGGCTTGGGGTTTCAAGTCAGAATCAAAATTTGTTAATACAGTAATATTGATTGAATCTAAATTAGACTTAGAACCTTTACTTAACGCGTGTAAAAAAATCGAGAAAGTCTTGGGCCGTAAGCCTAAAACAATTTCTGGTTATGAATCTAGACTGATTGATATTGATATTGTTGATTTTTCAGGAGTAACCTATCGTTCTGAAAATCTGATTGTTCCACATGAGTTTATGCATGAGAGGTCATTTGTTTTGGAGCCACTGAAAGAAATATTACCAAACTGGAAACACCCAATTTTCAATAAGAATTGTCACGACTTACTAGGCGAAATTTCAAAAGTGTAAGAACAATAAGAATGCGCTCATTCAATTGAGCTTGACGTATTTTTACTTAAAATTCCAACTCTATTTTTTAGGCTCAAAAAAAATACTTATAATTGCACTGTTTTAGGTTATATTAAATAATAAAAAGATTTTTAAAATCAGATAGAATGAAAAAGCAAAATTTCAAAAAATTAGGTGCAGTAGCGGTAGCAGCTATGGCCCTTACCGGTTGTAAGTTAATCGGAGATTTAGAGTACACGGTTACTCCAGATCCGGTTGAGATGCACGGAGATAGCGTTAAAGTAAGTGTTACAGTAAAAGTCCCAGAAAAAGGTTTACACAAAAAAGTAACAGCTGAAATCACTCCTAAATTAGGAAATCACGCATTTAAGACTGTATATATTCAAGGTGAAAAAGCAACAGGTAATGGACAGGTAATTCCAAAGAAAGCAGGAGGAACTGTAAATTACACTGATGTAATTGCTTATTCTGCTGATATGGAGCACGCTGACCTAACTGTTGGTGGTGTTGCTAAAAAAGGTAAAAAAGAAATCGAAGTTGAGACTAAGAAAATCGCTGATGGTACTATCGTTACTCCATTATGGGTTCAAAATGATGACAAAGCGTTAATCGGAGTTGATAATTTCGTGAGAACAACAGAAGAAACTTATTCTGGTGCTCAAATCAATTATAACAAAGGGAAATCTAACGTAAGTGCTGCTGAGTTAAAGCAGGATGATATGAAAGAATTCATTACTTGGATGGCTGACGCACAAGTGAACCCTAAGAAAGCTCCTAAGAAAATCAACTTCAACGCATATGCGTCTCCTGAAGGTGAAATCGACATGAACGCTAATTTAGCTTCAGATAGAGCAAAATCAGGAAAAGAAGCTTGTATCAAGTTGTTAGAAAAAGCGAAATTCGAAGTTCCAGAAGGAGGAAGATTTTTTGCTGAGAACCCTAAAGGTGAAGACTGGGATGGATTCAAAGTAGCTGTTGAAAGCTCTGATCTTGAAGATAAAGACTTAATCTTAAGAATTTTGACAATGTATTCTGACCTTAACAAAAGAGAAGAAGAAATTAGAAAAATGGCTAAGACTTATACGCAGTTAGAAAGAAAAGACATTTTACCTTCTTTAAGAAGATGTCAATTCGCTGTTATCTATGACAAAATCGGATGGTCTGATGAAGAGTTAAAAGAGCTTTCTAAAACTAAGCCTGATACATTAACTGTTGAAGAGTTATTATTCACTGCTGCTTTATATGAAGATTTAGGTGAAAAAATGAGATTATACAACTTAGTTGTTCAGTACTACCCAGAAGATTGGAGAGGACCAAACAACGTTGGATATGTTTACTACATGCAAAATGATTTAGCGAACGCTAAAACTAACTTCGAAAAAGCTAACGGAATGAACGAAAATCCTGTTACTTTGAACAACTTAGGAATCATTGCTAGAATCAACGGAGATAGAGATAAAGCAACTGAGTTATTAAACTCTGCTGTATCTGCTGGTTCAGAAGTAAAATACAACTTAGGAATCATTGATATTCAAAATGGTGACTATGCTGAGGCTGCTGGAAACATGGGTTCTGAGAACACATTCAACAAAGCATTGGCTCAAGTATTAAACGGAGATTTAGCAACTGCATTAACTACAATTGATGCATCTCAAGATAAAGAATCTGCAATTGGATACTACTTGAAAGCGATTATCGGAGCACGTCAAAATAACCTTGACATGGTCGTTAATAACTTGAAGAGCGCATTTGCTAAAGATTCAAGCTTGAAAGCAAAAGCATCTAAAGACAGAGAGTTTATCAAATTCTTTGAAAATGCTTCATTCCAAAATGTAGTGAAGTAAGAAAACATTCTATCTAAAATATAAAAACCGCCTCGGCTTAGCTAAGGCGGTTTTTTTATGTTTTGGTGTATGGCAACTCATAAAAAAATACTAAATTTGCCGACCCAATGTCAATTGCCTGAGTGGCGGAATTGGTAGACGCGCACGACTCAAACTCGTGTTCCTTTGGAGTGCCGGTTCGATCCCGGCCTCAGGTACAAAGCCAGAACGAAAGTTCTGGCTTTTTTTATAACTTAATTCTATGAATTTCACAGTCTACGCCATTTCAAGTATCAATCGAAAATACATTTACATAGGGTTAACGTCAAATGTAGAAAAGCGATTCTTGAGCCATAATCGAGGTTATGAAAGAACAACCAAGCCTTATGCACCTTTTAAATTAGTATATACAGAGGTTTGTCCCGATCGAATTAGTGCGAGAAAAAGAGAGAAATACTGGAAATCTGGAGTTGGGCGAGAAATATTGAGGAAATTGTGAGATTCCGGCCCTGTCTGCCGACAGGCAGGCTCAGGTACAAAGCCAGAACGAAAGTTCTGGCTTTTTTTATTCCCCCTTTCGCTTGCGCCGAAGCTTCGGCTAAGGAGCATGGAGA
>JAUHXX010000159.1 GCA_030426825.1 Bacteroidia bacterium
AAGATGTACCTGGAATGTTAAATGCTGATCCAAAATGGTTTGATAATACAGTTTTACTTGAAAAGATTTCCTTTAGAGAGGCTATTGAATTAGCTTATTTCGGGGCTTCCGTAATTCATCCAAGAACCATTCAGCCTTTAAAAAGAAAGAATATTCCATTGTATATCAAATCATTCATTGAACCTAAAAATCCTGGTACAGTAATACAAAGCTCAGAGAGTGATGATACCAAAGTTCCTTCGTTCATTTTCAAGATGGATCAAGTCCTGATATCCTTATCACCAAAGGATTTTTCATTTGTAATTGAAGAAAATTTAGAAGAGATTTTTGCTTATCTGAATCAAGAAAACATAAGAATGAACATCATGCAAAACTCTGCAGTAAGCTTCTCATTTTGTTGCGATAAAAACAGGGTAGATATCAATAAAATTGTAGATCATTTTGAAGATCAATACATTGTTAAATACAATGAACCGCTTGAATTGGTAACCATCAGACATTATGATGATGAAACTATTAAAAGAGTTACAGTTGATAAAAAAGTGATTCTTGAGCAGAAAACGAGGCAAACCGCTCGATTAATTCTACTGAATATATAGTTTTTTTAATGCTTCTTAAACGATTTATGCCCATAAATCCTTAGCTTACAGCTATTATTATTTGTGAATTTCGGCGAATTGAAGTAATTTAGCCAGCGCATTTATTATGCACACCTAACAAACTGCTTACACATGATGACTAAAAAACTCAACGGAATATTGTTGCTATTTTTCTTTGCATTAGCAACGAATGCTACTGCTCAAGAAGTGGCTCCCCTCAAAACTTTTGATTATCACATCAGTTTAAACAAATTAAAAACTGATGCCCAAGCTCAGAACATTCAGCTTGAAGTTTCTAAAATTTCTGGAGTGAAAAATGCTGAGTTGATTCTAATCAATTATGCTTTAACATTTTCGTGTACAAATCACGATATGACACGCTATGCAGTGATGGACAAAGTAAAGACCGTAATCGTTTCGAACGGATCTGAAATCGTTAACATTGAAAGAACTCAGAGAGATGAAAAGTAATTTTACTAAAATAGGTTTGAGCCTTTTTTTATTCATGGGTTCAACGTTAGGTTTTGCTCAGGGAGATGACTGCTCAACCGCTGAACCAATCAACCCTACTTTAACGCAGTGCACGTATCAAGCAGGTTCTTCAGGTAATGGAACGCAATCTATGGCTACGTGCTCAGGAGGTGGAAATGCAGATGATGATGTTTGGTACTCTTTTGTTGCCAACAGCACAGAAATGGATATCACTGTCAGTCCAACAGTAGGTTATGATGCAGTTATTCAATTATTTTCAGGATCATGTGGGTCATTAAGCTCAATAACTTGTCAAGATGTTAACGGCGTTAATGGTCTAGAGGTTTTACAGGCTACCGGATTATCAATTGGTGTTACCTATTACTTTAGAGTATATCACTACGGTGTGGGATCGGGGACATCAACTTTTCAAGTTTGTGTTACCGGTTTAGCACCTGCAACTAATAATACTCCTTGTTCGGCTTACGCCCTTCCAACGGTGACCCCTTCATGTAATTATCTTACGTATACAAATGCTGGATCTGCTGGGTCGAGTGTTCCAACGCCTTCAGGATGTGGCGGATCTTCACCATTTCAGGGCGGATATGCTGGTGGAGATGTTTGGTTTTCAGTTGTCGTTCCGGCAAGTGGAGAACTTGACATTCATACGCAACAATTAGATTTTGGAGACGGAGCCATGGCCTTATATTCTGGCTCATGTGCCTCACCAACATTGGTAGCATGTGATGATGATGGAGATCCAGGTGACGGAATTTTAATGCCACATATTTATCAAACAGGATTAACACCAGGAGCCACCATGTGGATTAGAGTTTGGGAATATGGAAACAACAATAACGGTGAATTTGGCATTTGCGTTACATCACCTGACAATGATAATTGCGCTAATGCTCAGCAAATTTGTGACTTGAATGGTTACGGTGGTGTAACTTCAAGCGCTTATACGGTAGATTCACCGGATAATATGTGTGGAATTGGAAATCCTTCAAGTCCAACTCCTGGCTGTGTTTTTGGAACAGGTTACACCGGAACTTCACCAGTACAACTCGATAATAATAGCTGGTTGCAGTTTACTGCCAGCGCAACGACTGCGGCATTGTTTGTGGAGATTTCATCTTGTCAAAACGGCAACGGAATGCAAATGCAAATTTTTGAAGGAACCAATTGCACGAATTTTACGCCGGTATCTAATTTCCTAGAAACCACAACATCTCAAACAGTTTTAGCCACTGGATTAACCATAGGAAATACTTATTATATAGTGGTGGATGGATTCGCAGGAGATATTTGCTCATATACAATATCAGCAACCTCTGGTGTCCAAGTAGTAGAAGCCATGGCGATTGATGAGTTTATTTGTGATGGGGAATCAACTGACATTCAAGCCGTAATCAGTGGAACAGGTCCATATACCTATAGCTGGTCATCTCAACCTGTAGGATTTACGTCTACATCTGCTACAAATACTGTTAGTCCAACCCAAAGCACGCAATATATTGTGGATGTTCAAGGATTTTGTGGAGCAACAACACAAGCATCAGTATATGTAACGGTAAACGACAACCCTACGGCTAATGCTGGAGCCGATCAAGTTATTTGCGACAACGAGAGCGCCAATTTGTTAGGATCTGCTAACGGCGGTGATGGTAATTACAGTTATTCTTGGGATATTCCTGCATCAGGAGCTAGTCAAACCGTATCTCCCAATTCAAATACTACATATAATTTAACCGTAACAGACGGAAATGGATGTGTTGATTCAGATGCTATTACAGTAAATGTAAATGCGGCACCAACAGCAAACGCGGGACCTGACCAGGCGATTTGTCTTGGCCAATCAGCCACAATGACCGCTTCTGGGGGTACAGGATATTCTTGGAGTTCTGGAGGAAATTCAGCAACAGAGAACGTTACACCAGGTTCTACTGCTAATTATACAGTTACAGTATCTAATGCAGCAGGATGCTCAGACACAGATGATATTACAATAACTGTTAACCCGCTTCCTAATGCATTTGCCGGAAATGACATTACCGTTTGTAACGGTGGTACGGCAACTATTAATGCAACCGGCGGAACTAGTTACAACTGGGATGGCGGTCTCGGAGCAGGAGCCAGTCATACCATTACCAACATCACGAGCCCTGTGACCTATACCGTTACTGTTACAGATGCCAACATGTGTGTAGATACAGATGACATTTTTATTGATGTCGGAACCGCCTTAACTCCAGATGCGGGAGCAGATACTGATATTTGTGCTGGTCAGAGTCATACGCTATTGGCATCAGGAGGTGTAAACTATAACTGGGACCAAGGATTGGGTTCTGGAGCAAATCATATTGTTACTCCAGCAAGTACAACAACTTATACCGTTAATGTTGATGATGGGGCGGGTTGTTCAGGCTCAGCTTCTGTAACAATTACGGTGAACCCAAATCCAATGGCAGATGCTGGAGCAAATATTACCATTTGTGAAGGTGAAGTTGCTAATCTCTCAGCAAGTGGTGGAACAACTTATACCTGGGATAATGGTTTAGGTTCAGGACAAAATCAAGCTGTATCACCGAGTACGACTACAACATATATTGTTACTGTTGCTGACGGCAACAATTGTACAGATACTGATGATGTAATTGTCATTGTAAATGCATTACCTTCTGTTTTAGCGAGCGCAGATCAAACAATCTGCCAGGGTGAATCTGCTTCAATTTCTGGAAATGGATCAGGAGTTTCAGACTTTACATGGATAGATGATCAATCAAACTCTTATGTAGGACAAAATCAATCAGTATCGCCAAGCGTAACAACAACTTATTACCTAAACGGAACGAATACCAATAATTGTACAGCAGTTGATTCATTAATTATTTTTGTAAATGAATTACCTCAAATTGACACATCAAGCATTCAAGTAACACCTGGCAACTGTCTGAACGGAGGAGGAACAATTTCTGGAATTGCAATTATTGGAACTCCGAGTTACACTTATTTATGGAATGATGGATTAAATAATGTCGGCAACACAATTGACGTTGGTAATTTAAATCCAGGCACTTTTAATTTAACAGTTACGGATGGTAACAATTGTTCGAATACCACCGAAGTGGAAGTGAATTTTACGGATTTATCGAATGTATTAGCACAAGATGATTCAACATCAACTTACCCAAATACATTGGTAACAATTAATGCTTATGTGAATGATACGGGAGACATCAACACAATTAGTATTATCGATAACCCAATGAACGGAACAGCAACATATTTAGGAGCTGGTGAATTTGAATATACACCTGATTTGGGATATATCGGAATAGATAGTTTAATTTATGAAATCTGTGATCCTGTTTGTACTTCGCAATGTGATCGAGCAACTATTTATTTTACAGTTAATGATGAATTAGATGTTGTAATCCCTAACGGATTCACGCCAAACGGAGATGGCTATAACGATACATTTGTCATTCTGAATTTAGAGCAATACCCTGAAAATACAATTGTGATTTTCAATAGATGGGGTGATAAAGTATTTGCAGCAGAACCATATTTAAATGATTGGGACGGTAATTCTGCTGGCGCCAAATTGAAGATAACAGGAGATCAAGTTGTTGACGGTACATACTATTTCGTTTTAGATTTAGGAAATGGTGATGATTTAATTAATGGATTTATTGATTTAAGAAGAAAATAATGAAAAGGATATTAATTGCATTTGTTGCTCTATTGAGCTTTCAGGGATTTTCGCAAAATCAATTTCACATTGGTCAATATGCGATTCATCAGCCATTTATTAACCCGGCTTCAATAGGAACCTTTGATGAAATCAATATGGCATTGGTTTACAAAAATCAGTGGGTAGGATTTGAAGGGGCTCCTCATTTAGGTGGGTTTAATTACAACATGCCTGTTGGAAAGCAGCATAAAAATTTCATTGGAGTAAATGCAGTAATGGATAAAATTGGCATTAACACCTCCACTGAAATTTCGGGTTCTTACGCTTATAAATTGAGAACCGGTGAAAATAGCAGATTGATTTTCGGTTTATCTGCATCTGTAAATCTTGTTAAGGCTGATTTAGCTACTGTCACTACGATTGACATAAATGATCCGCTATACACCAATAACAGCCCAACTTTTGCATTACCGAACTTTAAGTTCGGAACCTACTTCTACAAGAAAAATTTCTATGCTGGATTTGTCATTCCTAACATCCTTGAGAATAAGGTGATTGAAAATAATGGTGGTCCAAAAGGTGAGTTTTCGTTTAACGCTGCAAACATGCACTACTATTTGCATGCCGGTTATAAATGGAGAATTAAAGATAAGCACAACTTAATCTTTTCAACCTTACTTAAGGAAGTTTCGGGCTCTCCTTTACAAATCGATTTTAATTTGAACACTATGTTCAAAGACCGTTTTGGTTTGGGGTTATCCTACCGAACAAGTAACGAAGTTATGGCAAATGTTCAGGTTTATATTGTACCGCAACTGTTGTTGTCTTATGGATATGAGTACGGTTTTTCTGCTTTAAATGATTTTTACAGTGGAACGCACGAAGTGATGATGGTTTATAGAATCAATTCTACGAATCCTACCATTGCATTTCCAAGACTTTAATTTTTGATGAGGCTGTATTGATTTTGCATCATTTCTCGATACTTTTCTGCTTGCTTCAATAATAATTTTGCAGTAGCAATTTCTTGTTCGTTCAATTCTGTTTTGTCGTAGGATTCTATTTCATCTTCATTGTTTGGACATTTTTCAGGTAGTTCTGTTATATGCGTTATTCTAATGGGTGTGTGCTCTTTAAAATAAGTCAACTCTTCGTAACATTCATAACCCTCTTGTATATACTTAAATTTGATTAGGTACCCGTGTTCATCAAAGTACTGTTCAGTTTTAATTGTATATGATCCGGTTTCTATTAGGGTAACTGCTTTTCTTAGTATAGCATATTCATAAGGCATTGAATACTCATCACCATTTTCAGATGACTCTATTTCTTCAATTTCATCAAAGTACAATTTGATGGTTCTTTCTACCGGACCAATTGCTCTTTCTTGAAGTATTGACTTAATTGTAAAATGAGGTGGTAAAAAATCGACCTCTTCATCCACTGCCTTTTGAATTTGGTCATCATACTCCTGACACAATTTATCAATATCCTCCGTTTGGTTTTGAGCATGAGTATATGCGCAAACGAGGATGAGGCAAAAGCTGAGAATTTTTTTCATAATCTATCTGTTCGTTTAAATTTAATGTTTTTTCCTCACTACAATTTTTAACTTTGTTGTTCGTCAAGTAATTATGGCCATGGATGAGAAATCAAAATTAGTATATCGAATAATTTTCGGAGCAATCATTATTGCTGGAGTTATCTTTTTATCCTTTAAATATATGCTAAAGGGTCCTCCTTTTGTAAAAGTGTTAGCCGTAGGTCTTATTGCAGCTGTAATTTATTTAGTTGTGAGTTTTATTAAATCAAAAAGTAAACCAAATGAGTAATTTTTCAGATCAAATTAAGCAAAAAGTGAATGCAGACCCTAAGAATATTGGGCGTTTAATAGCCTTGGGTGTTATCCTGTTGATAGCCTTTATTGTCTTTTTAATGTCTTGGACTGATGTTGAGCCTGGTGAACAAGGATTTATTTACAGTCCTTACGGAGGTGGTGTTGATCAGGATGTTACTTATGATGAAGGAACCTTTTTTATCGCTCCGTGGAATGAAATGATTACGTATAATATCCGTCAACAGTCCGAGACTTATGTATCCGAAGTAATGGATAAGAATGGTACTGATATTACAGTAAACGTGGCTGTAAATTACTCTGCACAATCCGGAAAAATAGCTCAATTACACTTGAAACACGGTCCTGGTTTTATCAAATTCATTGACGATAAGGCGAAGGGTGCCATCAAGGATGTTATTGGTAGATACACCTACGAGCAAGTATATAGTTCTAAGCGTGAAGCTTTAGAAGGTGAAATGGAAGATATTTTACAGCATGATTTTGAAGGTAACTTCATCACCTTGCATTATGTGGAGATTGCAGATGTTAACTTGCCTCCAAATATTGCTACGGAAATCACGAATAAAGAGACTCAAAAACAAAAAAACTTAACTGCTAAAGAAAAGCAATTAGAGGAAGAGTATTTGGCGAATGCAAAAATTGCTAAGGCTCGTGGTGATTCTGCTTTAATCATCTCTGCAATTTTTAAGGCTGAGGCTATTGAATTAGAGGCATCTCAAATTTCTAAAAACCCGCAATATATTGAATTGAAAAAGTGGGAAAAATGGGATGGTAAGGGATCTCCTTATGGAGAAGGCAACGTTTTTGGTCAAGGCGTTTCTGTCTTGAAGAATCGATAATTTTTATTGTTAAAGCACTGATTTACAAATAATAGTGTTTTACACATGTTATTTTTGATTAATTTTTAATCTATTTATTGACGATTTATTCGTAATTTCGTGTTGAAAACTTGACTAGCCCTCCTGTAATGCACAACGAAATTATTATACCTGAAGCTGTTATCTCTGATAAAATCTATGTAATTAGAGGTCAAAAAGTGATGTTGGACAAAGATTTGGCAGAGCTTTATCACGTTGAGACCAAAGTTTTAAATCAAGCAGTAAAACGAAACCTTAACCGGTTCCCTGAAGATTTCATGTTTCAATTAAACCAGGAAGAATATAATTCTCTAAGGTCACAATTTGTGACCTTAGAGAATGGTAAAGGAAATCACCGAAAATATTTGCCTTATGTTTTTACTGAACACGGGGTATTAATGCTCTCAAGTGTTTTGCGTAGTGACAGAGCTGTAGCCGTCAATATTCATATCATGAGAGTCTACAAAAAACTTAAAGAAATGGTGTTGACGCATAAGGATAACCTTTTAGAACTTGAGGAAATCAAGAAAAAGATGATTGCTCAAGACGAAAAAATTGAAGTTGTTTTTGATTATCTCACCAAATTCGTGACTCAAGAACAAGAACCTCGAGAACAAATCGGTTTTAGAAAAAGTTCTAAATGATGAGCCAAAATAATATAGCACGTCACTTAATGGTATCACAATCTGTGATACCACTAAAAGCATGTCATTTTTTTAAGGTCGCAAATTGCGACCTTAGTCGGAACATTGGTTTTAAACCCAAACGCGAATAGCCTCAATACTTTCTTGGTAGAATCCCACATTTTTTGGTAGAAGTGTGCTTTTCATCCTCTCTAATTCTGAGGATAAACAACATAACAAACCAAAAAAATGTATTTAAATACCCACTCTTACTACAGTTTGCGGTACGGCACTTATAGCCCCCGAACTCTCCTAGAATTAGCCGTTGAAAACGGTGTCAAATCACTTGTTTTAACCGACATCAACAATACTTCAGGCTGTCTTGATTTTATACGGCAATCCGAACGATTTAATATCAAACCGCTTATTGGTATTGACTTTAG